>NZ_JBHWLC010000016.1:0-137260 GCF_042730635.1 Streptomyces sp. NPDC059917 | reverse complement strand
CAGCGCCCGGCCGCGGCGGCCTGCGCCGCCAGGGCGACAGGGCCCGCGCCCAGCGCGCCAGCGTTCCGACGGGGCGGACCCCGGCCCGGTCCTGCCACCACTCGGTGAGCAGGCGCCGCTGCGCGGGGTCCTCGGGCAGGTCCTGGATGAGGAGGTGCTCGGCGAAGTCGAGCGCGTCGCGCCGGTAGCCGCCGGTCATGGGGCGGGTCCGGGCGTACCGCAGGAAGGACTCGCGGTAGGCGGCCGCCCCCAGCACCTCGACCAGTTCGGGCGCCAGCTTGCGCACCACCCCGGCCCGCTTGGCGGCGAGCGCGCGCGACTGCACCCGCAGCCGCTGCCCGTCGAAGCCCTCGGGTACGGGCGTCCCGGCGACCAGCGCCGACAGCAGGGCGGCCTGACCCAGCCCGACCCGGGTGCGCGCGGCCGGGAGGCCACCGGCAACGGTGGCGGCGGCGGTGGTGGCGGGAACGGCGGCGGGGCGGGTGCGCGCGGGGGCGTCCGGGGCGCCGGTGGGCCGCGGATCCCGACCCCCGCGCCCGACCACCGCGCGGATCGTGCTCAGCTCGCCCGCCAGCTCGGCCTCCGGCGGGAAGTCGTCGTCGCGCTCCAGCAGCACCCCCGGCGGATCCACCCGCTCGCGCAGCCGCGCCAGGAGGTCGAGGACGACCGGCGCGACGGGGTGCGCGTGGGTGTCGTGCCACACCCCGTCGCGTTCGACCCCGCCCGCCACGTGGACGTACGCCAGCGCCTCCAGCGGGATCGCGTCGAGCGCGGCCAGCGGGTCCTCGCCCCGGTTCACCCGGTTCGTGTGCAGGTTGGCCACGTCGATCAGGAGCCGCACCCCGGTCCGCTCGACCAGCTCGGCGAGGAACTCGCCCTCGGTCAGCTCCTCGCCCGGCCAGGAGATCAGCGCGGCGATGTTCTCCAGGGCCAGCGGGACCGGCAGCGCGTCCTGGGCGATCCGCACGTTCTCGCACAGCACGTCCAGCGCGTCCCGGGTCCGCGGCACGGGCAGCAGGTGCCCGGCCTCCAGCACCGGCGAGGAGGTCCGTACGAAGGCGATGTGCTCGCTCACCAGCGGCGCGCCCAGGGCCACCGCCCGCTCGGCCAGCGCGGCGAGCCGGGCCGGGTCGGGGCGGTCGGCGCCACCGAGCCCCAGGCCCACGCCGTGCGGGACGACCGCCGTGCCGCGCTCGCGCAGCCGCAGCAGCGACGCGGGCAGGTGGCCCGGGCAGATGTTCTCGGCCACCACCTCGACCCAGTCCAGGTCCGGCAGCCGTTCCACCGCTTCCGCGATCTCGGGCCGCCAGCCGATGCCCACCCCCAGGTGTGCCGTGCGCTCCATGTACCCCTCGCCCCCTTCCAAGCGGTCCGTCGCCGGTGTCATGACCCCGGCGAAGAGCAGCCAACCGCAGGAAAGGACGTTCAGAGCAACATTTGAGGTTCCGCACGCGGTCGGCCGGGGTGGTGGCCGGGGTGGCGGAGGGTCAGCGCAGCCGTCCGCGCAGGGCCGGGTGGTCGGAGACCACCGTGCAGGAGCCCGGCGCGATCTCGGTGAAACCGGCGTCCCGCACCACCGGCAGTCCGCTCCCGGCCAGCTCGGCCCAGCGCTCGGGACCGGCCGTCCGCACGGCGAGCCGGAAGCCGTCCGCCCGCCAGGCCGCCCGCTCGGGCCCGGTCAGCTCCCACCAGGCGAGCTGCGCCGCGTGCCCGACCTGGGCCATCTCCTTGCCCGCCGACATGTCCAGCTCGGGGTTGAGCCACAGCACGGGCACCCCGGGCTCCGGCGCCGCCGGGCGCTGCGGGTCGTCCAGGTCGGTGCCGGACACCTGGAGCTTGGCGAGCTCCTTGGGCCAGCCGTCCAGCGGGACCGGCGGGAACACCCGGACCTCGGACTCCCCGCCCCGCACCGTGATGCCCGGCAGGGTCTGAGCCTTGCGCCACTCCGCCCCGCGCGCCCGGCGCACCACCTTGCGGATCCGCGCGTCCTGCCAGTCGTGCACGGCCCGGGCCCACTCGCCCTCGCCGAGCGCCCGCTCGTCCGAGAGCAGCACCAGCACCGCGCGGGCCGCCGTCTCCAGCGCGTCCGTCCGGGCCGGCGGCGCGGTCTTCTCCAACCGGACCACCAGCGGCAGCACGAACTGCGGCGCCTCGTCGCGAGCGAGTCGCTCCACGCGGAAGGGATCCGCGCCCCCGGCGGCCCCGGGGGCGTCGGCGGGGGCGGTGACGGACGAGGTGTCGGAGGCGGTGTCGTGGGCGCTCATCCGATCAAGCATGCCACCCCACCCGCCGGCCTCCGACCTCAGATCACCGGTGGCCGACCCAGCAGGGTCATCCGCCACACGGTCCGCCAGCGCATGGGTCGCCTCGGCGGGCAGGGAACACGCAGGCCTTCGAAGAAGCCGGCCCACCAGGCGGCCAGGCCGGACAGCGGGGGCCGCTGCGCGATCGTGTACGCGGCCCACGTCCCGAGGTAGACGGGCAGCAGGACGGCGGGCAGGTGCCGCTTGGCCAGCCAGACGCGGTTCCGGCCCGTGTTGCGGTAGTACACCGCGTGCCGGGACGCTTCCGTACGCGGGTGCTGCAGCACCATGTCGGCCCGATAGTCGATGTCCCAGCCGGCGTCGAGCGCCCGCCAGGCGAAGTCCGTTTCCTCGTGGGCGTAGAAGAACGGGGTGGGGAAGTCGCCCACCTGGTCGATGACGCTCATGCGGATGGCGTGGCCGCCACCGAGGAACGTCGTCACCGGCCCGGACACCAGCGGCTGCTTGCCGCCCAGGCGGGGGACGTGCCTGCGCTGACTCGCCCCGGTCCCGTCCGCGATGCGGAAGCCCGCGACGCCCAGGCGGGGTTTTGCGGCGAACGCCTCCCGGACCAGCCGTAAGGTGTCGGTGCGGGGCAGCAGGCCGTCGTCGTCCAAGACCACCACGACGTCCACGCCGCCCCGCTCGCGCAGCCATCGCACGCCGGCGTTCCGGCCGCCGGGGATGCCCAGGTTCTCCGGCAACTCGACACCGTCCACGCCGTCCGGGAGGGGTGGGAGTCTCACGCCTTGGCCCAGGACTACGACGGTCGCCGGATCTCCTTCCTGGACGGCCACCGATTCCAGCAGGGCCAGCAGCTCCGCGGGCCGGTCTCCCATGGTCAGGACCACAACCCCGATCTTCGGCATCCGTTGCCCGTTCCTCTCACATGTGGTTTCGCAGGAGTTCGGTCGCACGCCGGTCCAGGCCGGCCGCTCCGGACACACCGCGCTTGCGGTACCGGGTCGCTGCCGCCCGGATCTCCCTGACCGCCTGCCGGTTGCGGTCGGAGACCACACCGCCCATGAAGTCGAGGGACCGGGCCCACAGGCCCACAGCCTCTTCGTGCCGGTGCTGCCCGGCCACCGATCGACCCAAGTTGGCCATGGTCAGCCCATGCTTGAGCTGGTACGTGCCCGGTGTGCGGCCCGCCAGGGCCCGCCGGTAGTGCCGCTCCGCAGCACGGTGGTCGTTCATCGCGGTCAGGGTCTTTCCCATGTGGGAGGCGACCGTGGCCGCTACCGGCCCCGAGGCGGCGGCGTAGGCGGGGACGAGGTCCCGGGTGTCGGTCACGGCGTCCTCGGCGGCCAGCAGGGCGCGTGCCGCCTCGGCGCCCTGTCCGCAGGCCCCGTACGCGCGGGCGCACGTCACCAGGAGCAGGGCCTCGGTCCGCCGGTCGACCTTGCCCGCAGCTCGGCCCAGGGCGGCTTCGGCCAGCTCCGGACAGGAGCGCGGGTGGCCCAGGTCGAGGGCCTGATGGGTCAGGGCCCGCATCATCCACGCGGCATGGCCGTTCGGGTCGGCCTCACAGGCCAGCTGGTAGCCCAGCAGGTAGTACCGCTGTGCGGCTCCCTCCCGGCCGAGGTCGTGATGTTTCCACCCGACCAGGCAAGCCAGCTGGGCCGCCGCCGCGAACGCCTCCGAGCGGACCGTGGCGGAGGGGAACCGGGCCGTGAGCATCGGGGCGACGGTGTCGGTGAGGTAGGCGGTGACGGTGGTCAGGCCGTGGCCACCGCCCATGCGTTCGTCCACGCTGCGGAACGTCTCGGTGAGCTGGCGGACGGTGCTCACCTCGGCGGGGCCGACACTGCCGCCGCTCTCGGCGGCTCGGAGCGTCGCGGCGACCGCTTCGTGGTCGTAGGCCAGCGGCAGGCCGACGCCGGCGGCGGTGAACGCGGCGCCGAGGAAGTCACGACGACGTTGCATGACGGATCTCCCGAGATCGGCGATGGCGGCCAGCGGATCGGCTTCCAGGACGCCACCGATGACAGCGGAGCCTAGACCGATCTCGGCGACCGTCACCCGCCGCTTCGTCCGTCTCGTCAGGGCCTCGGCGATGTAGAACGGCGTCTGCCCGGAGGGCGTCCCCCCTGCAACCCAGTAGGCGACGGCCGACGGCCCGGTACTCAACCGCTGACCGGCCTCGGCCGCCACGGAGCGGATCTCCCTGGCCAGCGCGTAGTACGTGGCCCCGGACTCGGCGATCACGTCCGCCAACGCGGTGTTCGGTTCCCGGTCCCCTGCCAATGCCGGCCCCCTCGGAAGCGATCTTGAATGGGTTGAACGGGTTGCCACTTCGCCCACGGTACTCACTTTCCGTGCTGGGGCGTTCACTGTTCATCAGCCCGCCAGGGGTGGTGGGGAGGCGGTCCCAAGGCGGCTCGGTCGCTCCTCCCCGCCGTCCCCTTCCACCGAATCCGAGGAGACCACCGTGACGTTGACCGACGCCGACCTGTCCGCCGCTCTCGCCGGCTCGACCGTGTTGGTCACCGGCGGCGGGGGCCTGGTCGGCTCCCGCATCACCGCCCGACTTCGCGGGGCCGGGGCCCGCGCGATCGCCGTGGGCAAGCTCGACGCCTACCCCTCCGCCGTCTACGCCGACCTGTTCGGCGTGCACACCACCGACCGGGACACGATCGTGGGCGACATCGCCGACGCGACGCTGATGGATCACGTCGTCCGGGAAGCGGACTACGTGATCCATGCCGCCGCCGTCGCCGACGTGGCCGCCTGCACCCGCAACCCGATGGCCGCGATCCAGACCAATGTCACAGGTACCCAGGTCCTCCTGGACGCGGTCCGCCGCCGCAACGCCCGGGTACGCCGGTTCGTGTTCGTCTCCTCGGCGGCCGTCTACGGCAACGGCGACCCCAAGCGCCACGACGTGCAGACATGGAACGAAGACCAGCCCTCGGCCCCGCTCTCGGTGTACGCGAACACGAAGGCGTGGGGGGAGGCACAGACCGCGCTGGTGCTGGGCAAGGCCAACGTCTCCCACACCTCGGTCCGATACTTCTCCGTCTACGGCGAACCGCAGACGGTCAAAGAGGGATCGCATTCCTGGGTGGTCGCCTGGATGGCGATGCGCGCGAAGCTCGGCCTCCCCCTCCACCTGAACGGCGGCGGCCGGCAGGTCCGCGACTTCGTTCACGTCGACGACATCGCGGAAGCCACCATCAGGGCCACGCTCGCCCCCGGAGCCGATCGGCAGACCCTCAACATCGGCACCGGCCGGGCCACCTCCATCGCCGACGTGGCCCTGCTGATGCGCGACCACTACCCCGACACCGAGTTCCAGGACAGGCCCCTTCCCGAGGGCGACCCGCTCGGTGGGACGGCCTGCACGGCTCGCATGACCGCCGCACTGGACTGGGAGCCCCGGATCACGGTGGCCGAGGGCGTGGCCCGTTATGTGGCCTGGCTCGACGACATTCCCGCCGCCCTACCCGACTTCCTGCGCCGTGAGGCCGCTGAAACCCCCTGAACAGCCCGCCCCGACGACGAGCAGGAGCAAGCCAGGTGCCCGAGTCCATCCGTATCGGTGACTACATCCGCCCCCCGGCCGCGTCCTGGCTGGACGCCACCGGATACGCCAAGATCGGCGAGTTCGAGCTGTCCGACTTCCTCACCCGCTGGGACGCCCTCCACGACGACGCCCTGCAGGTCGTGCCCGAGCGGATCCACCCCACAGCGCGGATCCACCCCACTGCGATCATCGGCGAAGACGTCATCATCGGGCCGGGGGCCCGCGTTCACGAGTTCTCGACCGTCCGCAACCGGTCCGTCCTCACCGCCGGCGTGTCCGTGGGCTTCGGGTGCGAAGTGACCCACTCCTTCGTGGGGGAGAACACGGTTCTCGGCCACCAGGTCGGCGTCGGACACTCCATCATCGGGACCGGCGCCCACCTGTCCGCGAACCTCGTGATCGCGGCGATCAGCTTGTGGAACTACGACATGCGCGTACCCATCAAGGAAATCGTCCTGCAGGGACCCGGCGACGAGGCGCCCTACCGGTGTACCACGTCCCGGTTCGGCGGCCTGATCGGCGACCACGTCCAGACCGGCAGCATGATCACCCTCGGCCCCGGCATCGCCGTGGGCCGACACGCTGCCATCGCCTCGAGCGTCTGCGTGGGCAGCGCCATCGTTCCCCCGGCCGGCGTCGTACGGTCGTCTTCACCCGAAGTGATCATCGAGCCCCGCCGGATCTGACCGCCGTGCCGGCCCACCCCACCCGCCGGCCTCCGACTTCAGGAGGATGCCGGGGGGTGCTCGCGGGGGCGAGGATCCCCCTCATGAAGAGTGATCTTTTCGCATCGGAGAACCTGGCCCAGGCGCCCACCGCCCCCGGCATGGAGCTGCAGAACGCCAAATCAGTCAAGTACACCGTCAACGGTGAAATGCTCGCCCGCCAGGGCGCGATGATCGCCTTCCGGGGCAACCTCCAGTTCGAGCGCAAGGGCCAGGGCATCGGCGGCATGCTCAAGCGCGCGGTCACCGGCGAGGGGCTGCCGCTGATGGCGGTCCGCGGGCAGGGCGAGGCCTGGTTCGCGCACCAGGCCGGGAACTGCTTCATCGTCGAGATGGAGCAGGGCGACGCGCTGACCATCAACGGCCGCAACGTCCTGTGCTTCGACCCGACCCTGTCCTACGAGATCAAGATGGTGAAGGGCGCCGGGATGACCGGCGGCGGCCTCTTCAACAGCCTCTTCACCGGCTACGGCAAGCTCGCCCTGGTGTGCGACGGCAACCCGATCGTCATACCGGTCACCGCGCAGGCGCCCGTCTACGTCGACACGGACGCGGTCGTCGGCTGGAGCGCCCAGCTGGAGACCGGGCTGCACCGCTCGCAGTCCGTCGGCTCGATGATCCGGGGCGGCTCCGGCGAGGCCGTCCAGCTGATGCTGCGCGGCGAGGGCTTCGTCATCGTCCGCCCGAGCGAGGTCACGGAAGCGGCCGCCGCCCACTGACCGGGCACCCTCCGGCGCGGTACCCGGCGGCGCGGCCGGGTACCGTCGTCGGCATGGACCAAGCCCAGGACCCGCCGCAGGAAGCGCAGCGCCCGGACGAGAGCGCGTCGTACTGCCCCGCCCCGGCCACCCCGGCCGGGCGCGTGCCCGGACCGCCCTACGCGGACTGCCTGGAGTGCGGACAGCCCACCGAATACGGCGTCGCCACCCCGGGCGTGGTCCTGTGCCCGGTGTGCGAGTGGCAGGACGCCCAACGCACGGCCTGCTCCGGCTAGCTCGCCCGGTGGCGCCGTGGCGCCCCCTGCCCTGCGGGCTCCTGCGGGCTCCTGCGCCGGAACGTTACTTCCCGATCAGGTCCGAGACCTTCGCGAAGCGGTAGCCGCGCTTGCGGAGTTCCGGGACGATCTTGCGGATGGCCTCCTCGGTGACGGGGGCGGCGCTGCGCGTGCAGTGCATGACCACCACCGAACCGGGCTTCACCCCGGCCAGTACCTGTTCGGCCACCGCGTCCGGGTCCTTGGCGAAGGCGTCCCCGCTGACCACGTCCCACTGGACCGCCGTGACCTTGGCCGTGGCCAGGACGCGCAGTGCCTGGTCGTCGTAGCAGCCGCCGGGGAAGCGGAAGTACGGGACGGTGTTGACCGCGCCCGCCTTGCGGAAGGCCTCGAAGGCCCGGTCCACGTCGGCGCGGGCCGCGGCGCCGTCGAGCGCGGGCAGTCCGTAGCAGGGGGACTTGAAGGCGTGGTGGCTGTAGGAGTGGTTCGCGATCTCGAAGTTCGGGTCGGTACCGATGGCCTTCGCCTGGTCCGGGTACTCCTCGGCCCAACGGCCCGTCATGAAGACGGTGGAGGGCACCTTCAGCTGCCGCAGCGTGGCGATCAGCTGCGGGTTGTCGAAGTGCTCGCCGCCCGCCGCGCGCGGTCCCTGGTCCGAGGTCATGTCGGCGTCGAAGGTGAGCGCGACGGTCTTGTCCGTCGTCTGCCGGGAGCGCTCGAAGACCGGGGTCAGCCCGCCCGGACCGGGGGCGATCGTGGGCGGCTTGGAGGGGGCTGCCGCGGAGGCGCCGGGAGAGGCGCCGGACGAGGGGGAGCCGGAGGGCGCGGCCGAGCCGGGCGCGCCCGTCCGGGCGGGTGCGGAGGCGGCCCCCGGGGTGGCCGAGCCGCCCCCGCAACCCGCGAGGGCGGCACCGAGCGCGGCTACGACGGCCACTTTGCGTACAGAAATGGTCACGTACGCAAAATATATGACTATGAGGTAAGCAGGCGGGAGCGGCACTCGTCCACGTCGAAGTCGGCCGCCGGATACTCCGGCGCGAGGGCCTCCAGGTGCTCCAGGAGCAGCGCGCCGATGGCCCAGTTGCGGTACCACTTGCGGTCCGCGGGCACGACGTACCAGGGCGCGGCGGCGCCGGCGCAGCGCTCCAGGGCCAGCTCGTAGGCCTCCTGGTAGGCGGGCCACATGCTGCGCTCCTCGATGTCCCCCGGATTGAACTTCCAATGCTTGGCGGGGTCGTCCAGGCGGGCCAGCAACCGCTCGCGCTGCTCCTCGTAGGAGATGTGGAGGAAGACCTTGAGCACGCTCACGCCGTCCTCCGCGAGGGCCTTCTCGAACCGGTTGATCTGCGCGTAGCGGCGGCGCACCTGACTGCGCGGCGCCAGCTCGCGGACCCGGGCGATCAGGACGTCCTCGTAGTGCGAACGGTCGAAGATGCCGATCTCCCCCGGCTGGGGGAGGGCCTTCTTGATCCGCCACAGGAAGGGGTGCTCCCGCTCCTCCGCCGTCGGCGCCTTGAACGCCCGGATCCGGCAGCCGGAGGGGTTGAACAGGCCGATCACGTGCTTGACCGTGCCGCCCTTGCCGCTGGTGTCCATGCCCTGGAGCACGAGCAGCACCCGGCGGCGGTCCCCGGCGGTGCTGGCGGCGTAGAGGCGCTCCTGGAGCTCGGCGAGCCGCTCGCCCATCGTGGCGGCGGAGGCCAGCGAGGCCGCCTTCCCGCCCGGGGCGCCGGGCGTCGACCGGGTGTCGATGCGCTCCAGGTGGACGCTCTCCCCGAGCGGCACCCGCAGCAGCGGCGAGACGGGCACGCCCGCCTCCCGTCCGGCCTTCTCCCTGCCCTTGCCCTTCTGCCCCTGCTTCGGCTCCTGCTCCTGCGTCGCCTTCGCCTTCGCCTTCGCTTTGGCCATCACTACCCCGATCGCGTCGGTTTCGTCCGATCTTGCACCACATCGAACGGGGGCGCGAGGGCGCGCGGGCTCAGTGCCAGGGGCCCGTCACCGCGAACGTCGTGCCCGGGGCGTAGGCGTTGACGTACATCGTCCGGCCGTCCGGGGCGAAGGTGACCCCCGCGAACTCGCCCCACTCCGGCGTGCCCGCCGTGCCGATGTCGTCCGCGTTGCGGGCCATCGCGTACACCGTGCCGGTGCGGGTCAGCCCGAAGACGTACTGCGCCCCGCCGCCGTCCTCGCACACCATCAGGCCGCCGTCCGGGGCCAGGCAGATGTTGTCCGGCGAGTCCCCCGGCAGCCGTACGTCCGTGGCGGGGCCGAAGACGACCTCCAGGCGGATCCGGCCGCGCACGGGGTCGTGGGACCAGACCTGGCCGAAGTGGTCGGCGGCGGCCCCCTCGCGGCTGCGGGCGAAGCTGGAGACGAAGTGCACCACGTCCCCGCCCCAGTAGCAGCCCTCCAGCTTCTGCGCGTGCGTGATGCCGCCCGGGCCGAAGTCCTGGAACCGGATCGGGGTGCGGGCGGCCGACGGGTCGGGTACGGGCACCCACTCGACCGGGAACTCCGTCCCCGGCTCCGTCACGACGGCCAGGTCCGCCACCCCCCGCACCCGCATCGCCTCCAGCACGCCCCCCGCCCGCAGCGAGCCGGGCCCGCCCAGCGGGCGGCGCGGCAGGAACCGGTAGAACAGCCCGAAGGGCTTCACGAAGGCGTCCTCGGTCTCGTAGACCACGCCCCGCACCGGGTCCACCGCCACGGCCTCGTGGGCGAAGCGGCCCAGTGCCGTCAGCGGCACCGCCCCCGAGCGCCGCGGATCGGCCGGGTCGACCTCGAAGACGTACCCGTGGTCCTTCGCGTAACCGGCGACGCCCGCGGTGTCCTCGGTCTCCTCGCAGGTCAGCCAGGTGTTCCAAGGGGTGCGTCCGCCCGCGCAGTTGACGGCCGTGCCCGCGATGCCCACCCGTTCGCCGACGACCTCGCCCGCCGGGCAGAGCTCGATGACGGTGCACCCGCCGAGCGCGGCCGGGTCGTAGGTGAGCCCCTCGACGGGCGGGACGCGCAGCGCGGCGGTGGTCCGGTTCTCGTGGTTGCGCACCAGCCGCACGCCACCGGCCGGGGTGGCGAAGGCGGCCATGCCGTCGCAGTTGGCCGGGACGACGCCCTCGCCCGAGCGCATCCGGTCCCCGGCCCGGGACAGCACCCGGTAGCGGAACCCCGCGGGCAGGTCCAGCAGCCCGGCCGGATCCGGTACGAGCGGCCCGTAACCCCCCGAGGGCGGCGCGGGCGGCGCCGAGCGCGCGCTCGCTCCGGCCGATGCGGTGAAGAGGGCGCCCCATGCCCCCGTGAAGGCGATGGCGGCCGTACCGCCTGCGGCGAGCAGGCTGCGTCGGGTGGTGGGCATCGGCAACTCCCCATGGCGGGACCGGAGGCGGTCCGGGCCGTCGTACCACGGGGTCGCGCCGGGCGGGCCGCGGCGCGGGCGGGCCCGGCGCGGTGTCACACCTGCGGGTGCCCGCCCGGCCCGGCCGCCCACCGGCCGCCGGTCGGGCCGGGGCGGGAGCGGGCGGGCCGGGCGCGGGCCGGGCGCCGCGCGGGATCAGAGCAGCTCGGCGGAGAGCGTGATCGTGGTGCCGGTCAGGGCCTGGCTGACCGGGCAGTTCTTCTTGGCGTCCTCGGCCGCGGCGGCGAAGCCCTCGGCGTCCAGGCCCGGTACCTCGGCGCGCACGCTGAGGTGGATGCCGGTGATGCCCTCGCCCGGCTGGAAGGTGACGTCGGCCTTGGTCTCGACGCGGGTGGGCGGGGTGCCCGCACCGGCGAGGCCGTGGGAGAGGGCCATCGAGTAGCAGCTGGAGTGCGCGGCGGCGATCAGCTCTTCCGGGCTGGTCTTGCCGTTGGCCTCCTCCGCGCGGGAGGGCCAGGAGACGTCGAAGGAGCCCTTGCCCGAGGAGTCGAGGGTGACGACCCCGGAGCCCTTCAGCAGGTCGCCTTCCCAGACGGTGTGCGCGTGACGCGTGGTGGCCATGGCGGATCCCTTCACATAGGTGGAAGCGCCGGACGGCCCGACGGCCGGTCCGGCGACCCCAAACCTACTGGGCCACCAGGCCCTTCGCGTCACGCGCCAGCGCGGTGAGCCGAGAGATGGCGCGGAAGTACTTCTTGCGGTAGCCGCCGTTCAGCATCTCGTCACTGAACAGGCGGTCGAAGGGCACGCCGGAGGCGAGGACCGGTATCTCGCGGTCGTAGAGCCGGTCCGCGAGGACCACCAGGCGCAGCGCGGTCGACTGGTCCGGCACCGGGCCGACGTCGGTCAGGCAGACGGCGGCGACGCCCTCGGTGAGCGCGCCGTAGCGGCTCGGGTGCACCTTGGCCAGGTGTTCGAGCAGCCCGGGGAAGTCGTCGAGGCTGGCGCCGGGCGTCGCGTACGCCGCGTTGGTGACCTGCTCGTCGGAGAAGGGCGCGGGCGCCTCGGGCAGGCCGCGGTGGCGGTAGTCCTGGCCGTCGATCCGCAGCGGTCGGAACTGCGCGGACAGGCCCTGGATCTCGCGCAGGAAGTCGGCGGCCGCGAAGCGGCCCTCGCCGAGCTTGCCGGGCAGCGTGTTGGAGGTCGCGGCGAGCGCCACGCCCTGCTCGACGAGCCTGCTGAGCAGCGAGGACACCAGCACGGTGTCGCCCGGGTCGTCCAGCTCGAACTCGTCGATGCACAGCAGCCGGTGCCCGCCCAGGGTCTGCACGGTCTGCTGGAAGCCGAGCGCGCCGACCAGGTTCGTCAGCTCCACGAAGGTGCCGAAGGCCTTGAGCGCGGGCTCGGCCGGGGTGGCGTGCCACAGCGAGGCCAGCAGGTGGGTCTTGCCGACGCCGTAGCCGCCGTCGAGGTAGACCCCGCGCGGGCCGGTGGCCGGCGCGGCCTTGGGGCCGCGCGAGAACCAGCGGCGCTTGCCCCCGCCGCTGGCGTGGGCCCCGCCGAGACCGGCGGCGAAGCCGCTCAGCACGGTGACGGCCTCGGCCTGGCTCGGCTGGTCCGGGTCGAGGTTGTAGGTGTCGAAGCGCACCGCGTCGAAACGCGGGGGCGGCACCATCTCGGCCACGAGCCGTTCGGCGGGTACGTGCGGGGCGCGGGCGCACAGCGCGAGCGGGCCCGCGTCGGGTCCGTCGGCGCCGGAGCGGGATCCCGCGTCGGCTATCGGGCTCCGTCCGGCGGGGCCGCCGTGCGGGGCGGTCGCACCGGAGGGGGAGAGAGAGGTTGACACAGCCCTTAACTCTACGGGGCGTGGCACACTGCACCGATGCGACGCCTGTTCCCTGTGACCGATCAGACACCCCCCGTCCCGGGCGACCACCCGTGGTCGCTGGACGAGCTGGCGGACGCCTACGCGTACCCCGCGCTCGGCGCCGGGGAGCACTGGTTGCGCGCGAACATGGTGTCCTCGCTGGACGGCGCCGGCCAGCACGACGGGCGCTCGCAGCCCCTGTCGAGCGAGACCGACATGCGGATCTTCGGCACCCTGCGGGCGCTGGCCGATGTGGTGGTGGTCGGTGCGGAAACGGTTCGCCAGGAGGGCTACCGCCCGGCCCGGGCCCGTGAGGACTTCGCCGCCCGCCGGGCCGCCGCCGGGCAGGGCCCCGCCCCGGTCATCGCCGTGGTCACCGCGAGCCTGGACCTGGACTTCGCGCTGCCCCTGTTCACCGCGCCGCTCGTGCCCACCCTGGTGCTGACCGGAGCCGCCGCCCCCGCCGACCGGGTCGCCGCGGCGGCCGCGTCCGGGGCCGAGGTGGTGGTGGCCGGGGAGGGCGCGGGCGTGGACCCCGCCCGGGTGGTGCGGGAGCTGGCCGACCGGGGGCTGCGCCGCCAGCTCACCGAGGGCGGGCCGCGGCTGCTGGGCCAGTTCGTGGCCGCCGGGGTGCTGGACGAGCTGTGCCTGAGCGTGTCCCCGACCCTCACGGCGGGTGACGCCCAGCGGATCGCGGGGGGCCCGCGGGTCGACGTACCGCACCGGCTGGCACTGGCCTCGCTGCTGGAAGAGGCCGGGTTCCTGTACACGCGTTACCGTCGGATCTGACAAGCAGCGGAATTTCCCGTTCCGCTTAGCTTCCGCTGGGCACATATACCAGCGCGAGCCCCGTGCGACAGCGGGGCAGGATGGTTTCCGCAGGGGCCGGCCGCGGCCGGCCGCGGCCCACGAAGGAGAGGGCGTCCGTGTTCACGAGCGTTTTGATGATCGAGCAGCCTCTGACATCCGTAGACGTGGACTTCGTCACCACCCTGCACGGAGACGACCCGGTCTCCTTCTTCGTCCTCATGCAGCCCCGGGGCGACCAGGACCGGCTGCTGCGCGCCATCGACGATGTCGCGCTCGGCGAGCTGCCCGAGGCGCTGCACGAGGGGGACGAACCCGAGGGCGACGCCGCCCGGGGCCCCGCCGAGCAGGCGCTGTCCGTGTCGTTGGCGGCCCTGCGGGCCAAGGGAGCCAAGGCCGTCGGGCAGGTCATCGAGGACCACCCGCTCGACAAGCTGAGGGCCGTCGTGGCGGAGACGGGCGCCGACGAAGTGATCGTCCTGACCGCCCCGCACTTCGTGGAGGAGTTCTTCCACCGGGACTGGGCCTCGCGGGCTCGGCACAAGGTCGGGGTTCCGGTGCTCAAACTCTTCGCCCACAACGAATAGGCTGGGCGCCACGCACACCGTCACGTTTGACCATCAGGAGCGACCTGTATGACGCCCGGCCTGCCGACCGCCATGGAACGGCCCCACTTCATCGGCATCGGCGGCGCCGGCATGTCCGGCATCGCGAAGATCCTCGCGCAGCGCGGCGCGCGGGTCGCCGGTAGCGACGCCCGTGACTCCGAGACCGCCGCCGCACTGCGCGCCCACGGCGCCACCGTCCACATCGGGCACGCCGCCGGCCACCTCGCCGACGACGCCACCTGCGTGGTCGTCTCCAGCGCCATCCGCGCGGACAACCCGGAGCTGGCCCGCGCGGCCGAGCTCGGCGTCCCCGTGGTGCACCGCTCGGACGCGCTCGCCGCGCTCATGGACGGCCTGCGCCCGATCGCGGTGGCCGGTACGCACGGCAAGACCACCACGACCTCCATGCTGGCGGTGTCCCTCTCGGCCCTGGGCCTGGACCCCTCCTACGCCATCGGCGGCGACCTGGACGCTCCCGGCTCCAACGCCCACCACGGCGAGGGCGACATCTTCGTCGCCGAGGCGGACGAGAGCGACCGCAGCTTCCACAAGTACGCGCCCCAGGTCGCCATCGTCCTCAACAGCGAGCTGGACCACCACGCGAACTACGCCTCGATGGAGGAGATCCACGACTCCTTCGAGACCTTCGTGGGCAAGATCCTCCCCGGCGGCACCCTGGTCGTCTCCGCCGACCAGGAGGGCGCGGTCGAGCTGACCCGCCGGGTCCGCGACCTGTCCTCGGTCAACGTCGTCACCTACGGCGAGACCGAGACGGCCGACGTCCGCGTCCTGAAGATCACCCCGCGCGGTCTGGCGGGCGAGGTCACCGTCCTCATCGGCGGCAAGCTGCTCACCTTCACGGTCTCGGTGCCCGGTCGCCACTACGCGCTCAACGCCGTCGCGGCCCTCGCCGCGGGCGTGGCCCTCGGCATCCCGGCGCACAACCTGGCCTCCGCGCTCGGCAAGTACACCGGAGTCAAGCGCCGCCTCCAGCTCAAGGGCGAGGTGGCGGGCGTGCAGGTCATCGACTCCTACGCGCACCACCCCACCGAGATGACCGCCGACCTGGAGGCCATCCGCGGAGCCGCCGGGGACGCCCGGATCCTGGTGGTCTTCCAGCCCCACCTCTTCTCCCGCACCCAGGAACTGGGCAAGGAGATGGGCCAGGCCCTCGCGCTCGCCGACGCCTCCGTGGTCCTCGACATCTACCCGGCCCGAGAGGACCCGGTCCCCGGGGTCACCAGCGAGATCATCATCGCCGCGGCGCGCGCCGCGGGCGCCGACGTCAGCGCCGAGCACGACAAGGACGCCGTCGCGGAGGTCGTCGCGGGAATGGCGAAGCCCGGCGACCTCGTTCTCACCATGGGGGCGGGTGACGTGACCGACCTGGGTCCGGCCATCCTGGCCCGGCTGGCGAACTGAAGGGGACGACGCGCGATGGCGTACGAGATCGAGAAGCCCGACGAGCAGTGGCAGGCGGAGCTGACGCCGTCGGAGTACCAGGTGCTGCGACTGGCGGGCACCGAGCCGGCCTTCCGCGGTGAGTACACGGACACCACCACGGCCGGCGTCTACTCCTGCCGCGCCTGCGGCTCCGAGCTGTTCCGGTCCACGGAGAAGTTCGAGTCGCACTGCGGCTGGCCGTCCTTCTTCGACCCGAAGGACTCCGAGGCGGTCGAGCTGATCGCCGACACCTCGCACGGCATGGTCCGCACCGAGGTCCGCTGCGCGAAGTGCGGTTCCCACCTCGGGCACGTGTTCGAGGGCGAGGGCTACCCCACCCCGACCGACCAGCGCTACTGCATCAACTCCATCTCCCTGCGCCTGGCCCCCGAAGAGGGCTGAGGCCGCCGCACGTCCCGCGCCGGGGCCCGCCGTCATCGGCCGGCGGGCCCCGGCGTCGTCGTACGCGGGGGCGGGGGGTGAAGGGAAGGTGGGGGCGAGGGGGAGACGCGGGACGAGGTCTTCCGTTCTCCCGGTGGACGTCGGAGGGTCACGCAAGCAACTCCGGTTGGTACGCCGGACGCGTTGTCCTTGGGTCGCCCCTCGGCGCCCCGCACCACCCCTCCTCACCCCCAGAGGTCCTCACACCATGGCAGAACTCGATCGTCGCCGGTTCCTCCAGATCGCGGGCGGCACCGCCGCCGCCACGCTGCTCTCGGAGAGCATCGCCCGCGCCGCCGCCATCCCCGCGCAGGGCGCCACCGGCACCATCCAGGACATCGAGCACGTCGTCGTACTGATGCAGGAGAACCGTTCCTTCGACCAGTACTTCGGGACGATGAAGGGCGTACGGGGCTTCGGCGACCCGCGCCCGGTCCTCCAGGACAACGGCAAGTCCGTCTTCTACCAGTCCAACGGCACCAAGGACGTCCTGCCGTTCCACCCGACGGTGGGCGACCTGGGCATGCAGTTCGTCGAGGGGCTCAACCACGACTGGGCCGGGGGCCACCAGGCCTACAACAACGGCAAGTACGACAAGTGGGTCCCGGCCAAGACCACGACCACCATGTCGTACATGAACCGGAACGACATCCCGTTCCACTACGCCCTCGCCGACGCCTTCACCGTCTGCGACGCCTACCACTGCTCCTTCATCGGGGCGACCGACCCCAACCGCTACTACCTCTTCTCCGGCCACACCGGCAACGACGGCACCGGCGGCGGCCCGGTCCTCGGCAACCAGGAGGCGGGCTACGGCTGGAAGACCTACCCCGAGCGGCTGGAGGCGGCCGGGGTCTCCTGGAAGGTCTACCAGGACGTCGGCGACGGGCTGAACGCGGCCGGCGGCTGGGGCTGGATCGGCGACGCCTTCCGCGGCAACTACGGCGACAACTCGCTGCTCTACTTCAACTCCTACCGCAACGCCCAGCCCGGCAGCCCGCTGTACGAGAAGGCCCGCACCGGTACGAACGCCAAGGCGGGCGAGGGCTACTTCGACCGGCTGCGCGCCGACGTGCAGAGCGGAGCCCTGCCCAAGGTCTCCTGGATCGCGGCCCCCGAGGCCTTCAGCGAGCACCCGAACTGGCCCACCAACTTCGGCGCCTGGTACATCTCCCAGGTCCTCGACGCGCTGACCTCGAACCCGGCGGTGTGGGCGAAGACCGCGCTCTTCATCACCTACGACGAGAACGACGGCTTCTTCGACCACGTCGTGCCGCCGTACCCGCCCGCCTCCTCGGCCTGGGGCCTGTCCACCGCCGACGTCACCAAGGACCTCTACACCGGCGGCGTCTCCGGCTACGCGGCCGGTCCCTACGGGCTCGGCCCGCGCGTGCCCATGATCGTGGTCTCGCCGTGGAGCAAGGGCGGCTACGTCTGCTCCGAGACCTTCGACCACACCTCGGTGATCCGCTTCATGGAGAAGCGCTTCGGCGTGCAGGAGCCCAACATCTCGCCCTGGCGCCGCGCCGTCTGCGGCGACCTGACCGCGGCCTTCGACTTCACGCGGGCCGACGCCGCCCCCGCCGCGCTGCCCTCCACCACGGGCTACGTGCCCAAGGACCACAACACGCACGCGTCCTACCACCCGGTCCCGCCGACCACCGGCTCCCTGCCGGTGCAGGAGGCGGGCTCCAAGCCCACCCGCGCGCTCGGCTACGCCCCGTACGTGGACGGCCAGGCCACCGTCTCCACGGGCAAGTTCACCCTCACCTTCGCCAGCGGCCCGACGCTCGGCGGGCACTTCCACAGCACCTCGGGCAACCGTACGGACGGCCCCTGGCCCTACACCGTCGAGGCGGGCAAGACCCTCTCCGACACCTGGAGCACCAGCAGCTCCACGGGCAACCAGATCAACCTCAGCGTCTGGGGTCCCAACGGCTTCCTCGCCACCTTCAAGGGCCCGGCGAAGAAGGCCGGTCCCGAGGTGAGCGCCCGGCACGTCACGGCCTCCGGCAACCTGGCGCTGTCGATGACCAACGCGGGCTCGGCCGCCGTGAACCTCACGGTGACCAACGCCTACGGCGGCGCCGCCCAGACCTTCAAGGTGTCGCCCGGGGCCACGGTCGCGTACACCGTCAACCTCCAGGCCACGGGCCGCTGGTACGACGTGAAGGTGGTCTCGGACGCGGACGCCACCTTCCTGCGCCGCTTCGCCGGCCACGTGGAGACGGGCGCCCCGGGCGTCTCCGACCCGGCGCTCAGGACCTCCTGACCCGGGCTCCCTCCGGGGACGCGGCCGCCGCCGCTCCGGCACCGCGAGGTCGCCGCAGCGGCGGCGGTCGCGCGGTGCGGGTCGCGCGGTGTGATCGTGTGCCCGCTGGGAAGAACGTACGGCGTCGGCTCGCGCCACCCCCCACCGGCTCCGTCACCGAGGGAGAACACATGGCCATCGCCCACCGCAGGATCGGCACCGGTCCCGTCCGCGTCATCGTGCTGCACGACTGGTTCGGGACCTCCGCGCACTGGGGATCCGTACTCGACCACCTCGACCCCGCGCGGTTCTCGTACGTCTTCCCCGACTACCGGGGCTACGGCGAGCGCAAGGAGGTCGCCGGCCGCTACACGGTCCCGGAGATCGCGGACGACGTGCTCGCCCTCGCCGACGAACTGGGCTGGGACACCTTCTCGTTGATCGGGCACTCCATGGGGTCCAAGGCCGCCCAGCAGGTGCTGGTCCGGGCCCCGCAGCGGGTGGAGAAGCTGATCGGGGTGGCCCCGGTGCCCGCCGCGCCCTACGCGATGGACGACGGGACCCACGCGCTCTTCCGGGGCGCCGCCGCCGACCCGGAGAAGCGGCGCGCCATCCTCGACCTGGTCACCGGCAACCGGGCGAGCCGGCACTGGCTCGACGGGATGGTCCGCCACTCGCTGGAGGTCTCCCGCCCGGAGGCCTTCGCCGCCTACTTCGAGAGCTGGCAACCGCTGGACCTGTCCGCGTCGGTCAAGGGGAACACGGTCCCGGTGCTGGCCCTCGTCGGCGCCTACGACCTCGCGCTCACCGCCGACCTGGTGCGCTCCACCTGGCAGACCCTCTACCCGCACTGCCGCGTCCACATCCTCCCCGGCACCGGGCACTACCCCACCCACGAGACCCCGGTCGCCTTCGTGACGGAGGTCGAGGCGTTCCTGCGGACGTGAGCGCTCAGTGCGCCTCGGCGCGCTGGGGCAGCAGGCGGTCGATCAGGGCCAGCGCGAGGGCGGAGACGATGAACGCGAAGTGCACGATGACCTGCCACATCGTCTGCTGCCACACCCAGCCCTCGCGCGAGATCTCTATGAAGGCCTTCAGGAGGTGGATGGAGGAGATGCCGATGATGGCCGTGGCCAGCTTGACCTTCAGCACGTTCGCGTTGACGTGGCTGAGCCACTCCGGTTCGTCCGGGTGGTCCTTGAGGTCCACCCGGGCCACGAAGGTCTCGTAGCCGCCGACGATCACCATGAGCAGCAGGTTCGCGACCATCACCACGTCGACCAGGCCCAGCACGATCAGCATCGTGCCCGTCTCGTCCAGGCTGCCCAGCCGCGCGAGGAGGTGGGCGAGGTCCTTGAGGAAGACCCAGACGTAGACCATCTGGGCCACGATCAGACCGAGGTACAGCGGGAGCTGGAGCCAGCGGCTGAGGAACATCAGCGAACCGATGCGGTGCCCGGCCGTCGGCGGCCGCGGGGCGGCGGGCGGTGCGGTGGAGCGGGTCGGGGCGGGCGGAGCGGTGGTCATGCCGCCACCCTGCCCCGCGCCGCCCGCGGACGTCCTCGTCCGGAGGTACGGGAGCGGCGCCCCGGCATCAATCGATCGGACGGTTCGCGCCCCGGGCCCGAGCCCCGGCCCGTCGCCCCGGGGCCCCTCAATCCGCCCGCAGTCGTCCCACCAGCCACTGCAGTGCCGCGGGCAGCTCCCGGCCCCAGGTCTCGTAGTTGTGCCCGCCGCTGTCCAGCACGATCGAGGAGACCCGGGCGGGCGATCGCACCGCCGCGATGAACTCCAGGGTCTGCGGGTACTGCTTCTCGCCCTTGCGGCTGCTCGCCACCAGCAGGGAGACCGGCGGCTGCGGCAGCGCCCGCAGCCGCCACAGCAGGTCGCTCTCCCGCCGCAGCACCGGGTTCCCGCCGAACAGCTCGCCCGTCTCCTCGTCCCGCTCCGCCGCGTAGGACGCCGAGAGCCCGGCCGCCGCCCGGTAGGACTCCGGCGCCCGCAGGGCCAGCTTCAGCGCGCAGTACCCGCCCACCGAGTTGCCCATCACGCCCCACCCCCGAGGGTCCCGGGTCAGGCCGTAGTGCCCCGCGACCGCCGCCGGCAGGTCCCGCGAGAAAAACGTTTCCGCTTGCGGTCCGCCCGGCACGTCCACGCATTCGGTGTCCCGCGGCGGCGCCACCGTCGGGGTCATCATCACCAGCACCGCGGGCCGCATCGCCCCCGACCGCACCGCGTCCAGGGCCAGCTGCGGGTAGTGGAACAGGTCGAGCAGCACCCGCGTCGTGCTCGGGTACCCGCTCAGCGCCAGCACCACCGGGAACCGGGCGCGCTGCTCCGCGCTCGCCCGCAGGAACTCCGGCGGCAGGTGGACGTACGCCTGCCCGTTCAGCCCGCTGCGGGACCCGCGCACCGTCACCGCCTCGATCCGCCCGATCACCGCCGGATCGTCCGAGCCCCGGTAGCGCCAGGAGTGGGTGCCCTGGACCCGCACGGCGTCCGCGCCCGGGGTCCCGGTCGCCGGCTCGTCCCGGGACAGGGCCAGTATGTCGTGCCAGGAGGAGTAGAAGCCGTACCCGCCGTTCACCGCGAGCAGCAGCGGCAGCCCCATGGTCAGGGCGAGCACCAACTGGAGCCCGATCCGCCCGAGCACCGGTTTCGCACCGGGGCCGGCCAGCCGGGGCCAGGCCCACCACACCACCGCCACGAACACCACGCCCGCCAGGACCAGCGCGCAGATCAGGGCGGGAAGGCCGTTGATCGCCATCGAGGAGCCGCCCCGCCGCTCAGCCGACCGGCCCGCGCGAGGTGACCGCGCCCGTTTCCCACGCCCAGGCGGCGATCTCGACCCGGTTGCGCAGGCCCAGCTTGGCCTGCACCGACACCAGGTGGGTCTTGACCGTCGACAGCGAGATGTACAGGTCGTCGGCGATCTCCTGGTTGGTCAGCCCGCGCGCCACCAGCCGTACGACGTCCAGCTCGCGCCCGGACACCGGCGGGGCGGCCGCGGCGCCGGTGTCCTCGGCCGCCGGGGCCTCGCCGAGCCGCTCCAGCAGCCGCACGGTGACCGCGGGGGAGACCAGCGCGTCCCCCCGGGCCGCCGCCCGGACCGCCTCCACCAGCAGCGCGGGTCCCGCGTCCTTGAGCAGGAAGCCGCTGGCCCCGCCGCGCAGCGCCCCGTACACGTAGTCGTCCTGGTCGAAGGTGGTCACGATCACCACCCGCAGCGGATCGGCGACCCCCGGGCCCGCGAGCGCCCGGGTCACCTCCAGGCCGTCGAGCCGGGGCATCCGCACGTCGACCAGGCACACGTCCGGCCGCAGTCGCCGGGCCAGCTCCACGCACTCGGCGCCGTCGGACGCCTCGCCGACCACCTCGATGCCCGGCTGGGCGCCCAGGATCAGGGCGAAGCCGGTGCGGACCATCTCCTGGTCGTCGGCGATCAGTACGCGGATGTCACGGCTCATGGCGTTGATCTTGCCAGGCGAGCACCGGGAAGACACCGGTGACCTGCCAGCCACCGCCCGGCAGCGGCCCCGCCGCGAGCCGCCCGTCCACCGCGTCGACCCGTTCGCGCAGGCCGATCAGGCCCAGCCCGCCCCGGCCGCCGGGCGGGACGTGGCCGCGCCGGTCCCCGCGGTCGTTGACCACCTCGACGCAGAGCCGCGCTCCTTCGGCGGTCAGGTCCACCCGGGTGGCGCGCGCCCCGGGCGCGTGCCGGGTCACGTTCGTCAGCGCCTCCTGGACCAGGCGGTGCACGGAGGTCTCCACCTCCGGCGCCAGCCGCACCCCGCGCACCCCCCGCGCCAGGGTCAGTACCGCGCCGGGCCGGTCCGCGACCAGGCGGCCCAGCTCCGCGAAGAGGTCCTGCGGGCGCGGCACGCCCGTGTCCTGCTCGCGCAGCACCCGCACCAGCCGGCGCATCGAGGCCAGCGTCTCGGAGCCCGCCTGCTCGATCGAGCGCAGCAGCGGATCGAGCCGTTCGGGCGCCGTCTCCCGGATCGCCTGGGCGGCCTGCGCCTGGACCACGATGCCGGTCACGTGGTGGGCCACGAAGTCGTGCAGGTCACGGGCGAGTTCGTGGCGTTCGTGCTCGCGCACGGCGGCGACCGCCCGGGCCCGGCGCGCGTCCAGCAGCCGCAGGTAGCCGCCGAAACCGGCGGCGGCCGCGGCCACCAGGGTCAGCGCGAAGGCGGCGGTCTCCGCGGCCTCGTCGCTCGGCATCCGCAGCGGGGCCCCGGCGGCGGCCAGCCACAGCAGCAGGCACAGGGGCACCACCCGACGGGGGGCGGTGGACCGGGCGGCGCGGGCCAGCAGGCTCAGCAGCGCGGCCGATTCCAGCAGCCCCCACCCCCCGCCGGTGCCCCGGTCGGGCACCAGCATCGCGGCCGTGGCCACGAGCGAGAGGACGGAGGCGGCCAGGGCGCACCGCTCCAGGGTGAGCGCGCGGTGGCGTCCGGGCAGCAGGGCGAGCACGCCGACCAGGGCGGAGGTGGTGAGGACGGCCGCGGCGTGCGGGTCGACGACGGTGGCCCGGTCCACGGCCCACAGGGCCGCCGCGCCGACGGCCCCACCGAGGACCCCGACGGCGGCGCCGCCGCCGAGGGCGCCGCGCGCCCCGGCGACGGCCCTGGTGAAACGTTCTTGCCGCATCGCTGTCCCGGCCGTGTGCGGATGTGGAAAAGCCCGTGGGGGGTACGAGGAAAACCTCGTACCCCCCACGGGATCAGGGTGAGTGACGGGACTTGAACCCGCGGCCACCTGGACCACAACCAGGTGCTCTACCAACTGAGCTACACCCACCACGAAGGGCGGCGGACCGCCCGTTCGATGTGCAAGCACAGCATAGCCGATCAGGGAGGTGGTCCCGCGACACCGTTTCCGCGGCCCCGCCGGGCGCCCCCGGGGTGCGCCGGGCCGGTTCGACCGGCGCGGCCGTCGCGCGCACCGCACCGCTCACGGCAGGATCGGCCCATGGCCTTCGACACCGCACCCGGTACCGCGTCCGACACCGCCCCCGACCCCTTCACCGCCGCGGACTACGCGGCCCGGATGGCCGCGGCCGCGCAGAGCGCCGCCGACGCCGGGCTCGCCGGTCTGCTCATCGCCCCCGGCCCCGACCTCACCCACCTCACCGGCTACCGGCCCGTGGACACCGAGCGGCTGACCCTGCTGGTCCTGGCAGCGGGGCAGGACCCGGTGCTCGTCGTCCCCACCCTGGAAGCCCCCGACGCGGCCGCGGCGGCCGGCGCTCCCGCACTCACCCTGCGCGACTGGACCGACGGCAAGAACCCCTACGGCGTCACCGCCCCGCTGCTCGACGTCTGCGGTCGCTTCGGCGTCAGCGACAACACCTGGGCGCTGCACCTGCTGGGACTCCAGCGCGAGTTGCCCACCACCTCCTACGTCTCCCTCACCGACGCGCTGCCCATGCTGCGCGCCGTCAAGGACGAGCGCGAGCTGGCCCGGCTGGCGGCGGCGGGCGCCGCGGCCGACGCCGCCTACGCCCGGATCCTCGGAGTCCGCTTCGCCGGGCGCACGGAGACCGAGGTCGCCGCGGACCTGGCCGCGCTGCTGCGCGAGTACGGCCACTCCCAGGTGGACTTCACCGTGGTCGGCTCCGGGCCCAACGGCGCCAACCCGCACCACGAGGCGGGCCCGCGGGTGATCGAACACGGCGACATGGTGGTGCTCGACTTCGGCGGCCTCAAGCACGGCTACGGCTCCGACATCTCCCGCACCGTCCACGTCGGCGAGCCGACGGCCGAGGAGCAGCGCGTGCACGACATCGTCCGGGAGGCCCAGCGGACCGCCGTCGAGGCGGTCCGCCCCGGCATCGCCTGCCAGGACGTGGACCGGGCGGCCCGCGCCGTGATCACCGAGTTCGGCTACGGCGAGCGGTTCATCCACCGCACCGGCCACGGCATCGGCGTCACCACGCACGAACCGCCCTACATGATCGAGGGCGAGGAGCGGCCCCTGGTCCCGGGCATGTGCTTCTCGGTCGAGCCCGGCATCTACCTCCCGGGCCGCTTCGGCGTCCGGATCGAGGACATCGTGACGGTCACCGAGGACGGCGGGCGCAGCTTCAACGCCGCCCCGCGCGAACTCGCCGTCGTCGAGTAGCGCCCGCGGCCCGGGTACGTCGCCGACCCGGCCCGGTCAGATCGTGACCGGGCCGTGGGCGGTGGCGAACTCGACGGAGACCAGGCCCGCTTCCTCGTCCTCGACCCAGGTCACGTCGATCTGGTCGAGGGGGTGGTCGGCCGGTTCGCCGAGGAATTCGGCGATGGAGGCGGCGTCACCGGCGATGGAGACCCCGTGGATGGTGCTGGAGGTGCGCGGGTCGGCGCTCGGGCGCTGCTCGGTGGGGGCCATCCACTGCAGGAAGTAGGGCAGCTGCGGGTCCTCCATCAGCTCCAGCAGGCCGATCTGCTTCCACCTCAGGTCGAACCCGTCGGGGCGGACCCGGTGGCCCTCGGTCGAGGTGCGGCCGAGGCGGGCCTCGACCGGGGCGATGTCGTCGACGGAGACCACCCAACCGAGCCAGCCGCCGCCCTCGGCGGCGCGGCGCGCGACGGCCTGGCCGAAGGGCGCGCGGTCGGCGGCGGGGTGGTCGAGCGTGGTGACGACCTCGACGTAGGTGCCGCCGCTCAGCGGGAGGACGAAGTTGCGCGTACCGAACCGCGGGTGCACGCCCCCGTCGACGAAGCCGGCGCCGAGGGCCGATCCGATCCACTGAACGGTCGAGACGAAGCTGTCGCGGGCCACCGCATAGGACACATGATCAAGTCGCACCGCGCCATCATCACCCGACCGCCCCCACACGTCCCGACGCCACGCCCGACGCCCCGGCCGCGTCCGCCGCGGATTCGGCCGCGCGGCGGACCGATCCTCGCCGACCCGGCCGGGCGGCCCCGCTCACGGGCCCAGCACGGCCGCCGACTCGCCCGCGAGGTGGAGGCGGCCGTCCGGACCCGGGTGCTCCAGCGGCTCCCACGAGGCCAACACCCGTACGCCGTTGCGGCCCAGCGCGATCGTCACCGGCTCGGCGGACAGGTTGACCGCGACCCGGACGTCCCCGCGCCGGAAGGTCACCCAGCGGCGCTCCTCGTCGCAGGCCACCCGGACCGCCGCCAGATCGGGATCCCGCAGGTCGGGCAGGGTCCGGCGGAGCGCGATCAGCGTCCGGTACCACTCCAGCAGCCGGGCGTGCGCGGCCGCCCGCGGCTCGGCCCAGTCCAGGCAGGACCGCTCCCGGGTCGCCGGATCCTGCGGATCCGGGATCTCCTCGGCCTTCCAGCCGTGCGCCGCGAACTCCCGGCGGCGGCCGGTGCGCACGGCCTGCGCGAGCTCCGGGTCCGGATGGTCGGTGAAGTACTGCCAGGGGGTCCCCGCCCCCCACTCCTCGCCCATGAACACCATCGGTACGAACGGCCCCGTCAGCGCCAGGGTCGCGGCGCAGGCCAGCAGCCCGGGGGAGAGGGACGCGGCGAGCCGGTCGCCGAGCGCCCGGTTCCCGACCTGGTCGTGGGTCTGGGAGTACCCGAGGAAGCGGTGCGCGGGGGTACGGCGCCGGTCCACCGGGCGGCCGTGGGTGCGGCCCCGGAAGGAGGACCAGGTGCCGTCGTGGAAGAAGGCCCGGGTCATGGTCTTGGCCAGCGCGCCGAGCGGGGCGTCGGCGAAGTCGGCGTAGTAGCCCTGGGACTCGCCGGTCAGTGCACAGTGCAGGGCGTGGTGGAAGTCGTCGTTCCACTGCGCGGTGAGGCCGAGGCCGCCGGCCGTGCGCGGGGTCGTCGTCCGTGGATCGCACTGGTCCGACTCGGCGATCAGGAACAGCGGCCGCGCGGTCTCGACGCCGAAGGCGTCGACGGCCGCCGCCAGTTCCTCCAGGAAGGTCAGCGCCCGACCGTCGGCCAGCGCGTGCACGGCGTCCAGGCGCAGCCCGTCGATCCGGTAGTCCCGCAGCCAGCCGAGCGCGCTGCCGATCAGGTACGCGCGCACCTCGTCGGAGCCGGGCGCGTCCAGATTGACCGCCGCGCCCCACGGGGTGTGGTGCGTGTCGGTGAAGTACGGGCCGAAGGCCGGGAGGTGGTTCCCGGAGGGGCCGAGGTGGTTGTGCACCACGTCCAGCACCACCCCGAGCCCGGCGACGTGCGCCGCCTCCACGAAGCGGGCGAGCCCGGCCGGGCCGCCGTACGGCTCGTGCACGGCCCACGGCGCGACCCCGTCGTAGCCCCAGCCGTGCCGCCCCGGGAAGGAACAGACGGGCATCAGCTCCACGTGCGTGACGCCGAGGGCGGCCAGGTGGGGCAGGCGGGCCGCGGCCGCGTCGAAGGTGCCCTCGGGGGTGAAGGTGCCGATGTGCAGCTCGTACAGGACGGCGTCCTGGAGGGAGGTGCGGGGCGCGGGGGCGGGCACCTCGGGGAAGAGCGCCTCGACGTCGACCACGGCCGAGAGCCCGTCCGGGGCGTCGGCGGCGGGGTCCAGGAGGAACCCGTACCGGTCCCCGTCGGCGGCGGGGGCCTCCACGCGCCACCAGCCCGCCCGCTCCGGATCGGGCGCCATGTTCCGCGTGCTGTCGTTCAGCCGCAGACCCACCTGTCCTGCCTGTGGTGCCCACACCTCGAACTGCATGGACGGTCCCCTCGTCTCGGGCGGCAACCGGCATCCGTGCCACGCCGGCGTCTCGACCCGGCCCATCATCGCGGGCCGGACGCGGGAGTTCTGGACACTTGGTGCACGACGGGCCGACAATCACCCTGTGACGTCCAGTTTCGAGTTCCCCGCCTATCCGGTGCCCCGGGTCTCCGACGCGGAGCGCGAGCGCGCGCTCGGCCGGCTGCGGGACGGCGCGGCGGACGGCAGGCTCTCGCACGACACCTTCGTGCGCCGGATGGAACTGGCGCTGGTCGCGCGCCGCTCCGAAGAGCTGGCCGCCCTCACGGCCGACCTCGGCGCGCGCGGCCCGAACGCGCTGGAAAGCCCCCTGACGCAGCGTCTGTTCGGCTGGGTCGGCAAGGTCTCGGCGGTCAGCTCCGGCGTGCGGCGCGCCTGGGCCGCGGAGAAGCTGCCGAAGCTGCTGCTCCCGCCGCACGGCGGCCTCGGGCAGGCGCTGACCATCGGTCGGGACCCCGGCAGCGGCCTGCGCCTCGTCCACGAGACGGTCTCCCGCCACCACGCCGAGCTCAGCCTGCGGGGCGGCCTGTGGGTGCTGCGGGACCTCGGCTCCACCAACGGCACCACGGTCAACGGCCAGCGCGTCACCGGCGCCGCCGTGGTCCGCGCCGGCGACCAGGTCGGCTTCGGCACCATGCAGTACCGGCTGTCGGCGAACTAGCGGCGAACTAGCGACGGCTCGCGACCGCTCGCGGCGGGCCGTGGGACCGGGGGTTACACGTCCGATTCCTGCCAGCCCGCGCCGGGGGCGGGGCCGAGACTGGAGCCATGACGACGACCTACACCCCCCTGCCCGTCCCGCCCGCCGCCCTGCGGGAGCTGCGGGTCACCGATGACGCCGGGCGGCCCGTGCGGCCGTTCACCGCGCACGCGGACGGGACGCCGATCGACTGCGTGGGCAGCCCGCTGCGCTGCTGCCTGCGGGGGATCGAAGCCGGTGAGCGGGTCGCCCTCGTCTCCTACGCGCCGCTGCGCCGCTGGGCGGCGGACACCGGGGCCCGGCCCGGGGCCTACGACGAGGTGGGGCCCGTCTTCATCCACGCCGAACCGTGCGCCGGACCGGCGGAGGGCCGCGAGTACCCGTTCGCGCGTGCGGGGGCCCTGCGCACCGTGCGGCGCTACGACGCCGCCGGACACATCGTCGGCGGCCGCCTCTTCGAGGTCCCGGACGACGCCGGGGCCGGGTTCGACCGGGTCCTCGGGGAGGCGTTCGCCGAGCCCGAGGTGGCACTGGTGCACGTACGGGCCCTGGAGTACGGCTGCTTCCAGTTCGAGGTCCGTCGCCCGTAGGCAGGCCCGGTGCCTGGACCCCGCGCGCGCGGCGCCGCGGGCCGGACCGCAGGATGGCGCCATGGATTCCATGGACCAACGGCCCGCGGTGCGCCCGGCGCGCCCCGAAGACCTTCCGCGCGTGGTGGAACTCATCCACGAGCACGTCGCCTACGAACGCTCCGCCCCCCGGCCGCCCGACCTGGCCGAGCGGCTCGGCCCGCTGCTCTTCCCCGGGGGCGACGCACCGGCGCCCCCGCTGTGGGTGCTGATCGCCGAGGACCCGACGGGGCGGGCCGTCGGATACGCCGCCTGCTCCCGGGAGTTCGCCTTCTGGGACGCGGCCCACTACCTGCACATGGACTGCCTCTACCTCGCCGAGGGCGCGCGCGGCCACGGCCTGGGCGCGGCCCTGATGGCCGCCGTCGCCGCCCTCGCCGCCGACCTCGGCCTCGACCAGGTCCAGTGGCAGACCCCCGACTGGAACGAGGGCGCCGTCCGGTTCTACGACCGCCTCGGCGCCACGGGCACGCCCAAGCGCCGGTACGGCTGGCCCGTCCCGGCCGCCGCGGACGCGGACCGGGCGGAGGTCACCCCCCGGTAGGGGGCGGACCGGCCGCCAGGAGGCGCTCGTACGTCGCCAGTACGGTGCGGGTCTGGTGCTCGACCTGGGTGGCCACCGGCACCCAGCGCGGCTGGAACCGGGCCGCGAAGGCCTCGCACCAGCCCGTCACCAGCCGCTCCAGCGCGGTCGCCGCCGGGTGCCCGGCCGCGCACAGCACCCGCAGCAGCATCGCGGCCGCCCGCAGCGCGAGACGCCGGGCGAAGGCGTCGATGCTCCCGATGTAGGCGGCCGTCGCCTCCGGCGGCGCGGAGCCGGCGGACCACTCCGCGGCGATCTGCGGGATCAGCGCGAGCGTCCAGTCCACCGCCCGCAGCAGCGGCCCCGACGCCGGGTCCCCGGCAGGCAGTTGGCCGCGCGCCCCCGCGAGCACCCGGGCCACCTGCTCGGCGTCCGCGGTGAGCCGCCGGGCCAGCGACCGCAGGGCGCGCCGCGGATCGGGGTGCGGGGCCGGATCGTCCACCAGGTCGCTGGCCCACATGGGGACCTCGACGATCGCGGTCGTCCCGTCGTAGGCATGGGCGTGGTACCAGGTGCTCAGCCGGGTGTCCTCCGGGTGGAACACCCCGGGGGCGTCGCTGTCCGGCGCGGGCATCACGAAGATCCCGGGCCCCGGCGAGGGCCAGCCCGCCGCGTCCGAGGCGCCGGTCTCCACCGGGATCCGCAGCTCGGCGGCCGACTTGGCGAACGGTTCGGCGAGCCCCGGTATGTCCCGGGTGAGCTGGACCCAGCTGCCGCCGAGGTCCGTCGCGTGCAGGGACACCTGGAGCACCGGACGCAGCTCGTCGATCAGCGCGGTGAGGGCCAGGGTCTCGGGCGGCAGCCGGTCCGGAGGCAGTAAGGACGGCGCCCACTCGGGCTGTTCGGGGCCGGGCGGGCGGAAGAAGTTGCGGTGGTAGTCCAGGATCGAGCGCGGGTGCGGGGTGCGGTGCAGGGCCGCGCCGTCCGGGTCGGCGCAGAGCAGGAAGTGCCAGCCGCACCCGGCGCGCAGGCCCGGGGCGTCCAGGACGCGGCGGGCGAGCGCGAGGGCGGTCGGCCCGCCGACGGGTTCGTTGGCGTGGGCCCCGGCCACGACCAGGACGTTGCGGCGCGGCGCGGCGTCCGGACCGGAGCCGGGGCCGGGGCCGGGCGGGGTGGCGGGCGACTGGACGGAGAGCAGCCACAGCGGGCGCCCGCCCCGGGAGGTTCCGGTACGGCGGAGCCGGACCAGCCGGGGGTGCGCGTCGGCCAGCGCGCGGGCCGCCAGGGCGAGTTCCTGCGGTGTGGGGTAGCACATGTCTCGGAGGAGGGTCACGGTCAAGCTCTGCCCGCCTGACGTGCGCCCCTACCGCACCGGAGGCTCCGGGTTGGCGCCCGCCGCCGCCACGGCGGCCCCCGCGCCCGGCTACTGCTGGTGCAGGCCGCGCCCGGCCAGGGTCAGGAAGACCTCGCCGACCGCCTCCGAGAGCGTCGGGTGGGCGTGCACGTGCCGGGCCACGTCGGCCGGTTCGGCGTCCCATCCCACGATCAGCTGGCTCTCCGCGATCATCTCCGACACGTGCGGCCCGACCAGGTGCACCCCGAGCACCCGCCCGCCGCGCTCGGCGACCACCTTCACCATCCCGCCCTGCCCGTGCACCATGCCCTTCGCCACGGCCGTCAGCGGCATCGAGTTGACCACCACGTCGTAGGACCGCTCCCGCGCCTGCGCCTCGGTCAGCCCGACCGCGGCCGTCTGCGGGGCCGAGTAGGTCACCCGCGGCACCGCCGCGTAGTCCACCGGCGCCGAGGCCACCCCGGCCAGGGTCTCCGCGACCAGCAACCCCTCCGCGAACGAGGCGTGCGCGAGCCCGAGCGACGGGGGCGGCAGCAGGTCGCCGACCACGTGGATGCCCGGGACCGCGGTCTCCAGCCGCGACCAGTCGGCGGGCGCGACGAACCCCCGCTCGTCCACGGCCAGTCCGGCCGCCTCCAGGCCCAACCCGTCCGTCACCGGCACCCGGCCGACCGCGACGAGCAGCCGCTCCGCGGCGATCGCGCGCAGCTCGCCGCGCGCGGTGCGCACGGTGGCCGTCACCCCGCTGCCGTCCGGGGCGCGCACCGCCCCCTCCAGCCGGGCCCCCGTCAGCACGTCGATCCCGCGCTTCTTCAGCCCCCGGGTCAGGTGCCGCGACACGTCCACGTCCTCCAGCGGGACGAGCCGGTCGGCCGCTTCGACCAGGGTGACGTCCGCGCCCATCGACCGGTGGAAGGAGGCGTACTCCACCCCGATCGCCCCGCCGCCCAGCACCAGCACCGACCCGGGCAGTCCGGGGGCGAAGAGCGCGTCGTCACTGGTCACCACCGTCGTGCCGTCCGGCTCCAGGCCCGGCAGGATCCGCGGCCGCGAGCCGGTGGCGAGCACGATCCCGCGGGTGGCGGTGAACTCCCGGCCGTCCTCGGTACGGACCGACCGCGGGCCGGTCAGCCGCGCCCCGCTGCGCACGACGGTGACCCCGGCGTGGCCCAGGTGGCCCTCGACGCCCTTGTGGTTGCGGCCGACGATGTCGTCGCGGGTGGCGGTCAGCGCGGACCAGTCCACCGAGTCCAGGGTCGCCTTCACCCCCCACCGCTCGCGGGCCTCGGCGATCCCGTCGACGAGTTCGGCGGCGTGCAGCATCGCCTTGCTGGGGATGCAGCCGCGATGGAGGCAGGTACCGCCGACCTTGTCCCGCTCCGCCAGGACGACCTTCAGGCCGAGGGCCGCGGCGCGCAGGGCGGTGCCGTACCCGCCGGTGCCGCCGCCTATCACGATCACGTCGGTCACGGTCACGTCGATCACGTCTGTGTTCATGGGGCAAGCCTGCGCGGCGGGGCCGGGGCGGGTCCAAGGCAATGATCTTGTCGGACCCATGCACGTCCTGCATGACACATGATGGCTGGTCATGAGCCTGCGCCAGATGGAGTACTTCCTCGCCGTCGTGGAGGAGTCCTCCTTCACCCGGGCCGCGGAGGTCCTGTACGTCACCCAGCCCGCCCTGTCCCACCAGGTCAAGGCGTTGGAGCGGTCGCTCGGGGGAGACCTGCTGGAACGGATGCCGCGGGGCGTGCGGCTCACGGCGATGGGGCGCGCCTTCCTGCCGCACGCCCAACTGGCCGTGCGCAGCGCCCGGCTGGCCGAGCGCGCCGCCCGCGCCGCCGCCGGGGCGAACGGCGGCGAGCTGCACGTGGCCACCCTGCACGCCCTGGCCGTCGGCCTGCTGCCCGGCGTGGTCGCCCGCTGGCGCGCGCTGCATCCCGGGGTCGGGCTGGTGCTGCGCGAGTACGCCTGCACCGACGCCCTGGAGGAGCAGCTGGAGCGCGGCGCCGCCGACCTCGCCGTGGGGCCGGAGCCGCAGGGCTGGAGCGGTCCGGTGCTCCCGGCGGGCCGGGAGGAGATCGTCCTGGTCGCGGCCTTCGACGACCCGCTCGCGGGGCGCGCCTCGGTCCGGCTGGCCGAACTCGCCGACCGCGACTGGATCCGGTGCGCGATGGAACCGCGCGTCGAGGGCGAGCCCTTCCTGGACCTGGTGTGCGGCCGGGCGGGGTTCACCCCGCGCAGCGTGCTCCACACGGAACACACCTCCACCGCCGTCCGGATGGCCGCCGCGGGCATCGGCGTCGTCGCGGCCCCCGCGCACCTGGTCCGCGGCGCGATCGGCGAGGACTGCGTCCTGCTCCCGGTCGACCCGCCGTGGCACCGCCCCCTGGCGGTCTTCTCCCGCCAGCCCCTCACCGGCGCGGCCCGCTCCTTCGCCACCCTCCTGACGCCCCCGCCCGGCTAGGCCGTCTCTTTCGGATCTTGCCGGGCCCGCGGCGTCTGGCACCGCGCCTGGCCGCACTGCCGGGGCGACCGAGTACGTCCAGTACACGAGCGCCCCGGCAGCACGGCCATGCACGGCACCAGACGCCGCGGGCTCGACCGACAAGATCCGAAAGAGACGACCTAGGCCACCGCCTGCGGATCCTCGCGGGTCCCCGACCGGCCCTCCGGGGGCGCCGCACACCCGGCTCGGTGGGACCGGGGGGAGCCGTGGGCTAGGGTGCGCCGAACCGGGGTGAGGGGGGATCGCGTTGGAGCGGCGCAGGGTGCTCGGGATCGGTGCGGGGCTCGGAGCGGGGGCGGGCGCCGTGTGGGCGTGGCGGGCCTTCGGCGGGCGGGAGGACGCCGGGGGCGGGGCGAAGTGGCACACCGACAGCGCCCCCGTCGAGGCGGCGTTCCCGGAGCTGGGCCCGCTCACCGACGCCGAGTGGGTGAGCAGCCGGGACAACGAGCGCGACCTGCCGTCACCGGAACTCAGCATCTCGGGCTTCGCCCGGCTGGCCCCGGGCAGGCTCGCCGAGCTGACGGCGGCCCACGCCTTCGTCCCCGAGGCGCCGACCGGCGGCTTCACCTCGTGGTTCGAGAAGCCGCTGGCCGGTCGGGGGCCGCAGCACCCGCGGTGGATCCGGATCCCCGGGCTCGACCGCGACGGCGGCGGCTCCTCCACCCGCCTGTGGTTCGACCGCGGCAGCGACACCGTCCGCTTCACGGCGCTCAACCCGTACGGCTAGGCCCCCTCCGGGGTCGCCTCGCTCTCCCCCGGAGGGCAGGTCGGGGACCGGCAGGATCCGCAGGAGGCGGCCTAAGGCGCCGCCGGCGGTTCGCGGACCAGGACCGTCACCGGGCCCGCCGACAGCAGGTGTGCGAGGGGGACCCGGCCGGTCAGGGGTGCGCGTCCGGGGTCCAGGACCGGGGTCCAGGCGCCCGGGGGCAGCGGCAGCAGGGCGTCGCCCCAGCCGCCCGCGACGTCGAGCAGGTGCGGCAGCCGGGTGACCGCGACCAGCAGCTCCGGGGAGCGGGTGTAGGCCAGGCAGTGCTCCGCCGCCGGGCCCTCGGCCGCCAGCGGGGCGTAGCCGACGAAGAGCTCCGGGCGCTCCCGCCGCAGCCGCAGCAGGGTGGTCGTCAGCGCCCGCTTCGCCGCGCCGGAGCCGGACCGCGCGGGGCCGGGGAAGGCCACCGGGCGGCGGTTGTCCGGGTCCACCAGGGTGCGGCACTCGTCCTCGCCGCCCTGGTAGAGCTCCGGCACGCCCGGCATGGTCAGGTGCAGCGCGGTCATCGCCAGGATCCCGTCCCCGGCCGCCGCCGAGACGTCCGGCAGGGCCGCCGGGCCGGGCAGGTGACCCGCGAGGGTCGCCTCGTACGCGGGGTCCGGGTCGGTCCAACTGGTGTGCAGGGCGCTCTCCTTGGCGGCCTTGAGCAGGGCCGCGGCGAGCCGCTCGGTGCGCTGCGGCGCGTCCCCCAGGCCCAGGGCGCTCTGGAAGGCCGTCCACGCCTGGCGCGGGTCCGGCGCCCCGGCGAGCAGGGGCATCAGGTCGGGGCGCTGGGAGAGCACCGCGATCCGCGCCCGGACGTCCGCGCTGCGCTTGGTGTCGTGCGTGGACAGCACCGTGCCGGAACCGGGCCAGTGCCGCTCCAGATGGGCGCAGTACGCGTGGAACTCCTCCGGGAGGACCGCCGGTCGGCCCGGGTCGCCGCCCACCTCCGTCGCCGACAGCAGCGGGGCGTAGCGGTAGAAGGCCCGGTCCTCCAGGGACTTGGCGCGCAGCGCGGCCGAGGTCTGGGCGAAGCGCGCCGCGAAGGCGGCGTCGGACAGCAGCAGTGCGCGCACCGCCGCGACGGCCTCCGGGGCGGCGGCCGACTCCGGCGGGTCGACGAGGCCGGGCAGGTCGTCCCGCCCCGGGTAGGTCCGGTAGACGGGACAGGCGACGAGGAGTTCCCGTACGGCCCGCGCCAGAGGGGGCCCGGCGCGCCGCACCAGGGTGGCCAGTTCGGCCGCCAGGTCCTGCGTGAGCACCTCGCGGGTGGCGTCCTCGGCCGTCCTCGCCCAGTCGGGCGCGCCGGTGGAGTTCCGGTAGCGGGCGGCGAGTTCGGCGGCCCCGGTGCCGCAGGTCAGTACCCCGTCCACCTGCCGCAGGGCGTCGTAGCCGGTGGTGCCGGCCACCGGCCAGTCCCGCGGCAGCCGTTCCCCGTGCGCCAGGATCTTCTCCACCACGATCCACGCTCCGGGACCCGCCGCGGCCCGCAGTCGGCGCAGGTAGCCCGCTGGGTCCGCGAGCCCGTCCACGTGGTCGATCCGCAGCCCGTCGGCGACCCCGTCGGCGAGCAGTTCCAGGAGCTTGCCGTGCGTGGCGGCGAACACCTCGGGATCCTCCACCCGCACCCCGATCAGATCGGAGATGGTGAAGAAGCGGCGGTAGTTGAGCCCGGTGCGGGCCTCGCGCCAGTGCGCCGGCCGGTACCACTGGGCCGCGAGCAGCTCGGCGGTGGGGAGCGCCCGCGTACCGGCCCGCAGCGGGAAGCGGTGGTCCCCGACGTGGAGCAGGTCGCCCGCCACCCGGACGTCGGCCGGATCCAACGGCCCGGCCAGCACCGGCAGCAGCAGCTGCCCGTCGTTCACCTCCCAGTCGATGTCGAACCAGCGCGCGTACGGCGATCCGGGACCTTCCCGGAGCACCTCCCACAGGGGGTGGTTGAGTTCTAAGGCCGCCGGGACCGCCATGTGGTTCGGGACGATGTCCAGGACCAGGCCGAGGCCGTGCGCGCGGGCCGTGCGGGCGAGCGCGCGCAGCCCCTCCTCGCCGCCCAGCTCGGCCCGGACCCGGGTGTGGTCGACGACGTCGTAGCCGTGGGAGGAGCCGGGCACCGCCTCCAGCACCGGGGACAGGTGCAGGTGCGAGACCCCGAGCGAGGCGAGGTACGCGGTGGCGGAGGCGGCCGCCGCGAAGGGGAATTCCGGGCTCAGCTGGAGGCGGTAGGTGGCGGTCGGGCGCGGGGTGGCTGGCTGCGGGCTCATGAGAACGTACGTACCCAGCCTGCCGGATTCCGTGCCATGACCCAATGCATCCGGGTGACTGCGCCGGGTTAACGTTCGTCGGGTGTTTGGAACCGTCGACACCTATCGAAAAGTCATCGCCCTCACCGGGCCCCTCCTGCCCGTCATATCCTTCTTCGCCCGACTCCCCGTCGCGATGTCGCAGTTCGGGAGCGTCCTGCTGGTCGTCCAGACCAGCGGCTCCCTGGCCACCGCCGGCATCGTCGGCGGCTCGCTCTCCGCCGGCCAGGTGGTGTGCGGCCCCCTGCTGGGCCGACTGGCCGACCGCCACGGACAGCGGCCGGTCGTGCTGGCCGCCGCCGCCGTCAACGCCCTCGCCACCGGCGCACTGGTCGCCGGGGCCCTCGCCGGCCTCGATACGGTCCCGCTCGCCGCGATCGGAGCCGTCACCGGGGCCTCCATCCCCCTGATCGGACCGCTCGCCCGGACCCGCTCCGTGGCCCTCGCGCACCGCGCCGGGGCCGACGAGGGCGTGATCGGCGCGGTCCACTCCCTCGAAGGCACCCTGGACGAGGTGTCGTTCGTCTTCGGCCCGGCCCTCGTCGGGCTCGCCGTCCTCGTCGCGCACCCGGCCGTCGCCCTCGCGGGCGCGGCCGTCCTCGTCGTCGCCTTCGGCAGTGCCTACGCCCTCCACCCGACCGCCTCCGTCACGGCCGGGTCGCCGGCGCCCACCGGCGCCGCGAAGGCCGCCCGCCCCCGCCACCCCGGGATCGTGCACGCGGTCCGGGGCTCGCTCGCCCTCCAGGGCGCCATGTTCGGGGCCTGCCAGGCCGGCATCGCCTCCCTCACCGACCGCCTCGGCGCCCCCGGCCAGGCCGGGATCGTCTACGCGGCGATGGGCGTGGTCAGCGCGGTCGTCGGCCTCGCCCTCGGCGCGCTGCCCGCCCGCTTCGGGCTGCGGCTGCGCTGGCGGACGGCCACCGGCGCCGCCCTCCTGCTCTCGGCCCCGCTGCTGTTCGTCGACAGCCTCTGGAGCCTGTACGCCGTCGTCACCGTCCTCGGCGCGGCCTACGCCCCCCACCTGATCACCGCCTTCGCGCTGACCGAGCGGGCGGTGGCCCCGGACCGGCTCGCCGAGTCGATGGCCTTCGCCGCCAGCTCCCTGGTCGCCGGGCAGGCCGTGGCGCTCGCCGTCTCCGGACGGCTCGCCGAGTGGTACGGGCCCGCCGGAGCCTTCGCGGTCGCCGTGGGCGCGGCCGCGCTGTGCCTGGTCCTCGCCCTCCTCGCCCGGGTGCCCGCCGCCCGCACGCACCCGGCCGCGGCGGACGGCGGGGCGCCCGCCGGACCCGCCGCCGCCGTGTCCGCGGCCCCGCGGGACGCCTACGCCGGGCGCTGAAGCACCACCAGGCTCCGCCCCGTCAGCGCCACCCGGTCGCCGGCCGCGTACTGCGGTCCGGTGCCGGGTGGCAGTACGTCCGCCCGCGCCGTGTCCACCACCAGCCGCCACTGCGCGCCGTGTCCCACCGGGATCGTGAAGTCCTGGGACTCCGCGCCCGCGTTGAACATCAGGAGGAACGAGTCGTCGGTGATCCGCTCGCCGCGGGTGCCCGGCTCGGAGATCGCCTCCCCGTTGAGGAACACCGCCAGGGCCTTCGCGTGCTGCGCCTGCCAGTCGCGCGCCCGCATCGGCTCGCCGTGCGGGGTGAACCAGGCGATGTCCGACAGCTCGTCGTCGGTCCCCTCGACCGGCCGGCCGTGGAAGAAGCGGCGCCGCCGGAACACCGGGTGGTCGCGCCGCAGCCACACCATCTGCCGGGTGAACTCCAGCAGGGTCGGCGCCGGCTTGCCCGGCTCCGGCCAGATCAGCCAGGACAGCTCGTTGTCCTGGCAGTAGGCGTTGTTGTTGCCGCCCTGGCTCCGGGCGAACTCGTCGCCGTGACTCAGCATCGGCACGCCCTGCGACAGCATCAGCGTCGCCACGAAGTTGCGCATCTGGCGGGCGCGCAGCTCCAGGACCTCCTCGTCCTCGGTGTCCCCCTCGACCCCGCAGTTCCAGGACCGGTTGTGGCTCTCGCCGTCCCGGTTCCCCTCCCGGTTGGCCTCGTTGTGCTTGTCGTTGTAGGAGACCAGGTCGTGCAGGGTGAAGCCGTCGTGGCAGGTGGCGAAGTTGATCGAGGCGAGCGGGCGCCGCCCGTCGTCCTGGTACAGGTCCGAGGAGCCGGTCAGCCGTCCCGCGAACTCGGCCAGCGTGCGCGGCTGGCCGCGCCACAGGTCCCGCACGGTGTCGCGGTACTTGCCGTTCCACTCGGTCCACAGCGGCGGGAAGTTGCCCACCTGGTAGCCGCCCTCGCCCAGGTCCCAGGGCTCGGCGATCAGCTTCACCTGGCTGACCACCGGATCCTGCTGGACGAGGTCGAAGAAGGAGGAGAGCCGGTCCACCTCGTGGAACTGGCGGGCCAGGGTCGCCGCCAGGTCGAAGCGGAAGCCGTCCACGTGCATCTCGGTCACCCAGTAGCGCAGCGAGTCCATGATCAGCTGGAGGACGTGCGGGGACCGCATGAGCAGCGAGTTCCCCGTGCCGGTGGTGTCCGTGTAGTAGCGGGCGTCCTCCCCGAGCCGGTAGTAGGACGCGTTGTCCAGGCCCCGGAAGGACAGGGTCGGCCCGAGGTGGTTGCCCTCGGCCGTGTGGTTGTAGACCACGTCGAGGATGACCTCGATGCCCGCCTCGTGCAGGGCCCGGACCGCCGATTTGAACTCCAGCACCTGCTGGCCCCGGTCTCCGGAGGCGTAGGCGTTGTGCGGGGCGAAGAACCCGATGGTGTTGTAGCCCCAGTAGTTGCTGAGCCCGTCGTTGAAGAGCCGGTGGTCGTTGACCGACTGGTGCACCGGCATCAGTTCGAGCGCCGTCACCCCGAGCTTGGTCAGATGGCCGATCACCGCCGGATGGGCGAGGGCGGCGTACGTACCGCGCAGTTCCTCGGGCAGGTCGGGGTGACGCATGGTCAGCCCCTTGACGTGCGCCTCGTACAGCACGGTGTGGTGGTACTCGGTGCGCGGCGGCCGGTCGTTGGCCCAGTCGAAGTACGGGTTCACCACCACCGAGGTCATCGTGCGCGGCGCGGAGTCCAGGTCGTTGCGCGAGTCGGGCCGGCCGAAGTGGTAGCCGTACACCTGCTCGCCCCAGTCGACCGACCCGCTGATGGCCCGCGCGTACGGGTCCAGCAGCAGCTTGGCCGGGTTGCAGCGCTGCCCGCGCTCGGGCTCGTACGGTCCGTGCACCCGGAAGCCGTAGCGCTGACCCGGCATCACCCCGGGCAGGTAGGCGTGGCGGACGAAGGCGTCCGTCTCGCGCAGCTCGACGGCGGTCTCCGAGCCGTCGTCGTGGAGGAGGCACAGTTCGATGCGCCGTGCGGCTTCGGAGTAGACCGCGAAATTGGTGCCCGCCCCGTCGTACGTGGCACCCAGGGGGTACGCCTGTCCTGGCCAGACCTGCATAGATGCGACTCTTCCAATCTGATCCGGCGTCGGACTACGTCCCCCAGATCTTCCCCGAAAGAGCGGAGGTACGCGGGGACTTGGGATGGTCCTACCGGGTGAAGGCGTAGAGCCGATATGCGGGTCAGTGGACTATGCGCGCATCGGATAATGGGTCAACGGCGGGCCGTTGTAAGGGCCATCCGGCTGCACCGGGCCGCGCGCCCGGGATACCCTTCCTTGATCGTTGGAGGCGGGGGCCAGGAGCGGGAGGCGGTGCGCGGGTGGGCTCGGGAGGTCTGGAGCTTCCCCCTGGTGACAGCGGTCACGAGGGCGGTCCGGCGGACACCCCGGGAGGTGTACCCGGCGCGGTGGCCGGGACGGTCTTCCTGGCGGGTCCGACGGAGACCGGAAGTGCGGGAAGTGCCCGGACCGGGGTGGAGCTGGACTGGGGCGCGGACGCGTGGAGCGAGGTCCGCACCAGGGCCCAGCGCGCCGGCCGGGCGTACATCTGGCTCAATCTGATCGAACAGCGGCTGCGGGCCGTGGTCGGGGCGGTGCTCCGGCCGATCTACGAGCCCGTGCACGGCCAGGACGACTGGGTGGTCGCGGCCGCCGGGCCCGCCGGGCAGGAGTGGGTGCAGCGGGCGGTCGCCGTCCGCGAGGTCAGCCGCCGCAAGGGCTACCTGCTGGACTCGGCCGACGACAACGTGCTGAGCTTCCTGACCCTGCCGCAGCTGCGGGAGCTGATGGTCCAGCACTGGCCCTGCTTCGAGCCGTACTTCGACGACCGGCGCGAGATCGAGCAGGCCCTGGACGAGCTGGAGGTCACGCGCAACGTGGTCTCCCGCAACCGCGCCCTGTCGCGCCCGGTGCTCGAACAGGCCGAGCGGGCCTCGGCGCGGCTGCTCGACGTCCTGGGCGGCGGCGCGGGCAGCCCCTCGGCCGACCGGCTGCCGATCGACGCCGTCGAGGACCTGGTCGGCGACCGGTACGCGGACGTCATCTCGGTCCACCCCGACCGGGTGCGGCTGCAGCGCCAGCTCCCGGCGGAGGACCTCTTCGGCGGCGCCCGCCGCCTCGACGCCATCGGCATAGGCCTGAACCTGCTCGTCCAGAACTACTCGGGGCGAAGACTCGTCCGGCTCACCGAGGCGGGCTGCCGGGTGCGGCTGCTGTTCCTCAATCCGGCGAGCAGCGCGGTCAAGCGGCGCGAGCGGGAGCTGGGGCTGCGCAAGGGGGAGTTGAGCCGCTCGGTGGAGATGAACATCCTCCACGTGCGGCGGGTCAGGGCGGGGCTGCGGGACCCCTCCCGCTTCGAGATCCACGTCTTCGACGAGACCCCGCGCTTCACGGCCTACCTGGTGGAGGGGGAGTCCTCGGGCATCGCGGTGGTCCAGTCGTACCTGCGCCGGGCCCGCGGGATGGAGGCGCCGGTCCTGGTGCTGCGCGGGGGCGGCCGGGGGGTGCCGCGCGACGCGGACCACGGCCTCTTCACGACCTACCGGGAGGAATTCGAATCGGTGTGGGAGGACTCCCGGCCGGTGTCGTGAGCGCGGGCGGAGCCGGCGCGGGGCGGGAGCGGGGTGGGCGCGGGTCGGGCGCGGGTCGGGGCGGGCCGGGTCGTCGGTCCGTCCGGTCGCCGGTCCGTCCGGCCGCCGTGCTGGCAGGATGGCGGCATGGAACGTGTGCAAGGCATCGGTGGACACTTCATGCGGGCCGCGGACCCGGCGGCCCTGGGCGCGTGGTACCGCGACTGCCTGGGTCTGGACGCGGACGAGAACGGCCTGTGGCGCCAGGAACCCGGGCCGACGGTCTTCGCGACCTTCGAGTCCGGGACCGAGTACTTCGGCTCCCGCACCCAGCAGAGCATGATCAACTTTCGGGTCCGCGACCTGGACGCCATGCTCGCGCAGTTGCGCGCGAAGGGGGCGGACGTGGCGGACGGGACCCAGGACATGGCGGGCGTCGGCCGCTTCGGCTGGGTCACCGATCCCGAGGGCAACCGGGTGGAACTGTGGCAGCCCGCATGAGCCGCCCGCCCGCCTGAGTCGCCGCGCCGATCACCCCGGGGGCCGGACTGTCAGTGCCGCGTGACAGGCTGAAAGCCGTTGACCGGATGTGTACGGGGGAGGGGCGCGTGATGGGGGACCGGCACGACAGCTGGATCAGTGGGCCGTTGGTGGCCTTCGACCTGGAGACGACGGGAACCGACGTCGAGACCGACCGCATCGTCACGGCCGCCGTGGTGCGGTTGGAGGAGGACGGAGCCGTCTCGGGGGAGCGGACCTGGCTCCTCGACCCCGGAGTGGCGATACCGGAGCAGGCGTCGGCCATCCACGGCATCTCGACGGAGCACGCCCGCGCGCACGGCGCGCCGGCCGCCGCCGCGATCGACGAGATCGCGCGGGCCGTCGCCGAGGGGCTGGGCCGGGGGACGCCACTGGTCGTGATGAACGCCCGCTACGACCTCTCGCTGTTGGACCGGGAGTGCCGGCGGTACGGGGTGGAGTCGGTGAGCGAGCGGCTCGGCGGGGTGCCCGCGCCCGTCATCGATCCGCTGGTGATCGACAAGCACGTCGACAAGTACCGCAAGGGCAAGCGGGCGCTGCACGCGCTGTGCGCGCACTACGGGGTGCCGCTCCTCGACGCGCACGACGCGCGGGCGGACGCCGTGGCGGCCGCCCGGGTCGTGCGGCGCATGGGGGAGAAGCACCGGCCCGTCGGGGTCATGCCGCTGGCGGACCTCCAGGACCTCCAGGTGCGCGCGGCGGCCGAGCAGTCGGTCTCCCTCCAGGCGTACCTGCGGCGCACCGCGGACCCGACCGCCGTGGTGGAGCCCGCCTGGCCGCTCATCCCCCGCGGGCCGCAGGACGAGGACGCGCTCAGCCGTTAGGGAGCCCGGCCCCCGTCACGCCGTGGGTCTCAGCCCGGTCAGGACGGGGCGGTGGTCGCTGCCCAGGTCGGGCAGGACACGGGTGGTCGTGGCCGCCAGGCCGCGCAGCAGCACGTGGTCGATCCGGACCACGGGCAGGGCGGCCGGCCAGGTGAAGCCGAAGCCCCGGCCCGCCTGGTCCTGCGCCGCTTCGAGGTGCCGGGCGAGGGGCGCCAAGCCCCGGTCGGCCAGGCTGCCGTTGAGGTCGCCGAGCATCAGCACGCGCGGGGCCGGATCCCGCGCCACGCGGTCGGCCAGCGCCGCCGCGGCCGCGTCGCGGGGCCCGACGGTGAAGCCCTCGGTCGCCCGGACCCGTACGGAGGGCAGGCGCACCGCGTACACGGCGGTGTCACCGCCGGGGGCGGCGACGACGGCCCGGATCGCGTGCGGCCAGGGGCCGCCCAGATCCATCGCCTCGACCTCGCGCAGCGGATGGCGCGACCACAACCCGAGCGTGTTGCGGGTGGTGTGGTGGGGGTAGGCCTCGGCCAGCGCCTTCTCGTAGGCGGGGACGGCCGATACGGGAACCTTCTCCAGGGCGACGAGATCGGCGCCGGTGGCGATCACCTCCCGGGCCACGGCCTGCGGCGCGGTGCGGGCCCCGCCGACGTTGAAGGACAGGGCCTCGAAGGCACTGGGCCCCGTCCGGGGCGGCGCCGTCAGGGCGGGCACGAAGAGGTGGCACCAGGCCACCAGGGGCACCAGCGCCGCGGCCACCGCCACCTTGGTGCCGCGCGCCGCGGCGCCGAGGAGGAGCACGGCTATCGCGACGCCGAACCAGGGCAGGACCGTCTCGACGAGGCTGCCGAGGTTGCCCGGGCGGTCGGGCAGCAGCCGGGGGAAGAACAGTGCCGTGGCGAGCAGCAGCGCCGGGACGGCGATGCGTGCGGTGTGGCGGGGGCGGCCCCCGGAGCGCTCCCGCCGTGTGCTGCGGGTCATGGACGATCACTTTCGCTCGGCGGACGCGGGATCGGATGCGAACCCGGCGCCTCGGGTGGGTGGACACGGCGACGCCCGAACCGCCACCGGGGCGGGGAAGGGTCCCCATTGACCCTGGTCCCAGGCGCTCGCCATGCGAATGTCGACCGAGATCTTCAGCTGGTCTTCAGCAATTTCCCGAATGTCTTTCCATTTCCTTGTCCGGCCCGCGGATCCCCCCATTGATTTCGCGTGATTTCGCGGAGCGGCGCCACCTTCCGCGGTGGTGGGCACCTGCTGGGCGCGACGGGGTGCGCGAAGAGCGCGGGTACGCGGAAGCCGCCGGCGGCCCCGGACCCGTACGAGGAGAAGCGGCCGCGGGGGAAGGCCACTTCCCCCGCGGGACGTCATCGCGGTGCGTCGAGCGGGATCGGTGGCGCATACGCCTCGGGGCTACTGCCACTGGGCACGCTGATCACCTCCCGCGGATTCGGACGCGCTGCGTGCCGCGTCTCCGTCACCGTAAACGAAAGACAATGCGAAAACAAAGCCGATGGAATTGAATATCGACCGGGCGGTCAGAAGGGGTACCAGCGGACCTCGGTATCGCCGTCGCGCAGCGAGGCGACCCGGCGGCGGAATTCCGCCAGCGCCTTCGGGTTGGTCGGGGCGTGTTGGGAGACCCAGGCGCAGCTCGCCGTCTCCCGCGCCCCGCGCAGCAGCGCGCAGCCGTCCCAGGCGCGCACGTCCCAGCCGTACGCCGTCACGAAGGCGTCGTAGGACTCCTCGGGCAGGCCGTACCGGTCGCGGGAGAGGGCCATCACCACCAGGTCGTGCTCCCGCAGGTCCAGGGCGAAGGTCTCCAGGTCGACCAGGACCGGTCCGTCCGGGCCCACGTGGACGTTGCGCGGCAGCGCGTCCCCGTGGATCGGCCCCGGGGGCAGGTGCGGGACGAGGGCGGCGACCTCGCTCGCGAAGCCGTCGCGGCGGGCGCGCAGGTAGGCCGCGTCCCGCGGGTCGATCGCGTCACCGGCCAGCCGCAGCCACCGTTCCACCCCGCCCAGCAGGTCCCGGCGGGAGAGGTCGAAGGGCGGCGCCGCCACGGCGTGCACCCGGCGCAGCAGGGCGGCCAGATCGGCCGGACCGGCCGGACGCACCGGCTCCGGGAGGCGGTGCCACAGGGTCACCGGGTGGCCGTCCACCAGCCGCGGTGCCGGCTCGGCCGCCCGTACCGCGGCGATCCCGACCTCGGCGAGCCAGCCCGCCACCGCCAACTCGCGCTCCGCCCGGGCCACGAGCGCGGGATCCCGGCGGCCGACCTTCACCACCAGGTCGCCGTCCGCGAACACCGCGTTCTCGCCCAGGGCGAGCAGCTCGGCCTTCCGGCCGAGGCCCGCCGCCGTCAGTAGGTCCCTGGCCCGTGCCTCGTCCATGCCGCTCCGCCGCTCTTCCCGTTCGGTCCGCACCGTCGTGAACGGGCCAAGTCTCGCATCCCGCCGTGCGGTGCCGTGACGCGCCATCAGGGGCCGCGCCCGCCGGTGCGGCGGGCCGCCCCGCCGCACCCCGCGCTGTCGGTGGCCGCCCCTATCGTTCGGGGATGAGCACACGGACGTACGCCGCCCTGCTGCGCGGCATCAATGTCGGCGGGCACAAGAAGGTCCCGATGGCCGAGCTCCGCCAGGTCCTGGCGGAGCTCGGCCACACCGGTGTCCAGACCTACCTGCAGAGCGGCAACGCCGTCTTCACCACTGACCGGACCGGCCCCGGCGCGGGGGCCGACGCGCTCGCCCGGGAGCTGGAGGCGGCCATCGAGGACCACTTCGGCTTCCGCGTCCCCTGCCTCCTGGTCGACGGGGCCCACCTGCGGGCCGTGGCCGCCGCCTGCCCCTTCCCCGCGGCCACGCTGGAGGGCAAGCAGCTGCACGTCACCTTCCTGTCCGGGCCGCCCGCCGCGGAGCGCTTCGAGGCGCTCGACGAGGACGCGTTCCTCCCGGAGGAGTTCCGGCTCGGCGACCGGGTGATCTACCTCTACGCCCCGGAGGGCCTCGGCCGCTCCAAGCTGGCCGAGGCGCTGGCCCGCCCGGCGCTGGTCAAGGGCCTGGACGTGACCACCCGCAACTGGAACACCGTCGCCAAGCTCGTCGAACTCACGGCGGAGCGCCCCTGACCGAGGGGCCCGGTCCGGCGCCACCGGGTGCGGGCCGCCGCGTGCGGCTACGGGTGCGGACCGTCCCCGGTGATCACTTCGTCCACCGAGCCCTCGACCGTGACGGACCGTTCCCCCCGGGCCCGGGACCCGGTGGCCGGGGTCCCGGCCGCCGGGTCGGGCGCGGGCGCGGGCGGGGCTGCGGGCGGCTGTTGAGGTGGGACCCGGTCGCCGGTGACGATGCGGCCCGCGTTCCCGCCGACGGCCACCGAGCGGGCACCGTCCGCGACGAGGCGGGGAGGGGGGACGGCGGCGGGGGGCGGCGGTTGCGGGGGGCGCAGGAGCGCGACGAGGGAGACGACCAGACCGGCCAGGCCGACGACGAATCCGCACACGCTCGCGAGCTTGTCGGCCGTCTCCAGGTCGCCCGTGATCACGAGTGCGCCGAGGCCCGCGGCCGTCACGGCGCCCAGCACCGCGACGCCCACCCACACGATGGTCCTCGTACGACTCGTCATGCGGGCCATCCTTCCACCGGACCCCCGCGCGCGCGGGACTTGCGCGGAATCGGATCCGTGCCCCCCGGCTCCCGACTACCGTGCGGGAAGCGTCGCCCGTACCGTCTGGAGGCCCCTTGACCGGGAACCGGGAGCCCGATCCGACCCCCCGCCGCTTCCGGTGGGGGGCGAAGGCGCCGAGCGCGGCGGAACCCGCCGCGCCGCCCCCGGACCCGGCGCGGGCGCAGGCCGAGCGGGCCGTCGCGGTGGCCGGGAACGCACACGAGGTGATCACCGGCGACGGCAACACGGTCATCCGGCTCACCACGGTCCACCACGGAGCGCCGCACCCCGGTCCGCACCCCGGCCCCACGGCCGAGCCGCCCTCCGAACGGGCCGTGGAACAGGCGGTGTCGCACTACGCGCGCCGGTTCGCCGAGGAGTACGGCGGCCTCGACCTGGAGGTCCTGACGCCCCGCAGGGAAGAGCACCTCGCGGTGGCGCTGGGCGAGGTGTTCGTGGCGCCCTCCGTGCGCGCGGACCCGCCCCCGCTGGAGCTGCCGAGGGAACTGCGCAGACGACTGGCCCTGTCCGGAGAGCTTCCGGCGGAGGACCTCCTGCCGCCCGGCGTGGACCCGGCGGACTTCGCACTGCTGCGCGACTCCTACCTGGAACGCCCCGAAGAGCCGGTGCTCGACGTCCTGGCCGGCCCCTCGGGCGGGCGGACCGTGCTCCTGGGCGATCCGGGGGCGGGCAAGTCCACCCTGGTGCGCCACCTGGTCCTCGCCCTGACCGGCGCCGGGAGCGCCGACGCTCCCGGGGCGCTGGCTGGCCGGGTCCCCCTCGTGGTGGAGCTGCGCCGGTACGCCGAGGACCCGTGGCGCCACGGCGACTTCGAGGAGTTCCTCGACCGGCAGCACCGGGCCTTCGGACTCTGCGTCCCCGGGCCCGTACGGGAACGACTGCTGTCCGAGGGGCGGGCCCTCGTGGTCTTCGACGGGTTGGACGAGTTGTTCGACCCCAAGGTGCGGGAGGAGACCGCCCGGCGCATCGCCGCGTTCGCGGCGCACCGGCCCTCGGCCCGGATCGTGGTGACCTCACGGATCATCGGCTACCGGCGCGCTCCCCTGGAGCGCGCGGGCTTCTCGCACTTCACCCTCCAGGACCTGGACGAGGAGCGGATCGAGGAGTTCGTCACCCGCTGGTACCTGCACGCCTGCCCGGACGATCCGGCGCGGGCCGCGGAACTGACGGAGCGGATCCTCCTCGCGGGCGCGGCGGACCCGGGACCGCTGCGGGAGGTGGCGGGCAACCCGCTGCTGCTGACGATCCTCGTGATCATCGGAGCCCGCGGTCCGCTGCCGGGCACCCGCAGGGGCGTGTACGAGCGCGCCGTCGAGGTGCTCGTCGAACAGTGGGACCGCGCCGCCAAGTTGCTCGGATCGACCGCACCGGCTCCCGCCGCGCGGGTGCTGGACGCGCTGGGTCCGGCCGATCGCCTGGCCCTGCTGCGCGTCTTGGCCCGTTCGTTGCAGGAGGGCGCCGCGGGGGTCGCCGGGAACCACATCCGGGCGCGCGATCTCGAACGGGTCTTCCGCGACCGCCTCGCCGGTGAGTACGGACTGGCGCCCCTGGACGCCGTGGCCGCTGCCCGGGGCATGGTCACGCAGCTGCACGAGCGCAACTTCATCCTCTCCCGCTACGGCGGCGACGTCTACGGCTTCGTCCACCGGGCCTTCCTCGAGCACTTGGCGGCGGCGGACATCGCCCACCGCTACCGGGAGGAAGGGGAGTGGACGCCCGAGGAGCTGGTCGAGCGGGTCGTGGCCGTCCGGGCCGACGATCCCGCCTGGCACGAGGTACTGGTCCTGCTCATCGGACAGTTGGACGTCACGGCGGCGACGGCGGCCGTCGACCACCTCCTGGACCTGCACGCCCGGCGCACGGACCCGGCCGACACGGGCCATGCCCTGACGGCGCTGCGGGCCCTGGCCGAGACCGGTGGGCGCGGGGTGGCCGCGGACCGCGGCGCCGCGGTCGTCGACGCCGTGACCGAGGCCCTGGACGTCCGGGGGTCCAAGGGCGGGTGGCTGCTCGCCGACGCGGCCTCCGCACTGACCTCCTTCGAGCGGTACTCGGCGGTCCGGGACCGGTTCCTGCGCTGGTACCGGCTGAGCGGCCAGTTCTCCGTGAGCGACGAGCCGGCCTGGCTGCTCGCCTTCTACCTGCGGCTCGACGAGGACGAACTGGCCCTCCTGGCCCACGGCAGCCACTACGGGGTCGACCGGGCGGTCCTCCTCTACGCACGCGGCCGCCGCCGCCCGGACGAGGGGGTCCGCGCGGCGGTCCTGCGCGAAGCCACGGGGGACGCGAACGGCCGGGGCGCCACCGAGGCCATCAGGGTGCTCGGCGAGCTGTGGCCGGACCGCGAGGACGTCCGGGCCTTCCTGAGCGACGGCGCGACCGGGGCGCCCGACCGCCACCGCCGCACCGCGGCCCTGGAAGCCCTGGCCGCGGGCCGACCCGACGACGAAGCCGTCCGCCGACTGGTCATGAGCGCCGCGGTGCACGACCCCCACCTGTTCGTCCGCAGCGACGCCCTGAGGCTCCTGGGCCGGCGCTGGGCCGACGACCAGGAGGTCCGCGCGCTGCTCGTCCGACGGGCCGGTGAGGAGGAGCCCGAGGAGAACACCCGGAGCGTGGCGCTCAAGGTGCTCGGGAGGCAGGTGCGCGAGCATCCCGACGCCCTCGCCTTCCTCCTGCGGTGCGCCGCCGACGAAGGGGATCCGGAGCGGTGCCGCGCGGCCGCGTTCTGGCTGGCCGATCAGCTGCCGGGCCATCGCGACGTGCGCGAGTTCCTGATCCGGCGGGCCGCCGAAGCCACGGACCCCGCCGTGTGCGCCGATGCCCTGACGGCGCTGGGTCGACAGGCGCCCGGCCACACCACCGTCGGTGCGGTGCTCCTGCGCGCCGCCGCGGCTCCTGCCCGGCCGCGGGCCCAGGTGGCCGCGCTGGGCGAGTTGGGCAACCACTGGGCCGGTCACGCAGGGGTCATGGAATGCGTCCTGGGGCGCGCCGACGGGGACCCCGACCCCGTGGTGCGCGTCGCCGCGCTGGGGGTCGTGGAGCGATGCTACGCGGGGCGCGAGGAGGCCCTGGAGGTCCTGCTGCGCTGCGCGGCCCCGGCCACCGAGCGGGCGGGGGCCGTGCCCGAAGCGGTCCGGGAGAAGGCCCTGGGCGTCCTGGCCGACCAGTGGGCCGCCCGGCCCGAGGTCCGCGACCTGCTCCTCGGGGCCTGTGCGCGGCGGCGCGACCCCTACCCCCACGCCGCCGTGCTCCGCGCGCTGGCGGTGCACTGGTCCGAGCGGCGGGACGTGCGCGAGCTGCTGCTCGCCGCCGCCGAGCACACGGACCGCGTCACCGCCTCGACGGCGCTGGACGTCCTGGGGAAGGACTGGCCCGACCACGCGGACGTGCGCGCCGCGGTGATGCGCGTGGCGGACCGCGACGGCGCCTGGATCGAGGGCAGTGCGGCCGTGAAACTGCTGACCGAGCGGTGGACGGACCGCCCGGACGTCGGTCCCTTCGTCCTCGGCATCGCGGCGGACCCCGCGCACCGGTACCAGGGCACGGCCCTGGAGGTCCTGGGCCGCTGCTGGGTCCATCGGGACGACGTCCGCGAGGTACTGGCGCGGGCGGCCGGCGGGAACTGCTCCGACGAGGTCCGCGGCGACGTCGTCCGGGCGCTGGGGCGGCGCTGGGTCGGGCATCCGGACGTCCGGGCGGTCCTGCGCCGGTGCGCCGGGACCGACCCGCTGCCCGACGTCAGGTTCGCGGCGCTGCGCTGGTGGGTGGTCCGGGCCCCCGACGACGAGGGGGAGGCGCTCGTCGCCGAGCGGGCCGTCGCGGAGCCCGATCCCGAGGTGCGGCGCCAGGTGCTCGGCATGCTCGCCCTGGGCTGGCCGGCGAGCCCGCGGGCCCGCGCCGTCCTGCGCGCCGGTGCCCGCGACGACGCGGACGAGCGGACGCGGGCGCATGCGCGCCGACTGCTCGGGCCGCCCCTGGCCCACGGCCCCGACGCGTGAGCGCGCGGTCGGCCCGGGAGGGGTGACACGCGCTAGGGCGTGTTTCGAAAGTATCGCCTGGCTCGCGACGCCTGGTACCGCGCCTCGCGGCGTTGTCGGAACGCCCGATTACGTCCAGTAGGCGGGCGATCCTCCGCCTTGCGATGCACGGCACCAGACGCCGCGAGCCGCGCCCTTCGGGCGCCCGGCGCTACTTTCGAAACACGCCCTAGGGGGCCAGTGCGTCCAGCAGGGCCAGCTCCGCCGGGGACAGGGTGATCGCGGCCGCGGCCAGGTTCTCCGCCAGGTGTACGGGCGAGCCCGTGCCCGGTGTCGGGCACAGCACCGGCGAGTGGTGCAGCAGCCAGGCCAGGGCGATCTGTCCGGGCCCGGCTCCGTGCGCGGCGGCCACCGCCGCCAGCGCCGCCGACCCGTCGCGGGTCAGCGCGCCGCTGCCCAGCGGGTAGTAGGGCAGGAAGGCGATCCCCTCGGCCTCGCACAGCGCGAGCACCGGCGCGGCCGAACGGTCCATCAGGTGGAAGGCGTTCTGGACGGAGGCCACCGCCTCCGTCTCCAGGGCCTGCGCCAACTGGTCGGCGCCCACGCTGTCGAGGCCGATGTGCCGGATCTTGCCCTCCGCGCGCAACTGCCCCAGCACGCCCAGCTGTTCCGCCTCCGGCAGCGCGGGATCGAAGCGGTGCAGCTGGTACAGGTCGATCCGGTCCACCCGCAGCCGCCGCAGGCTCGCCTCGCACGCCGCCCGCAGCTGCTCCGGGCGGCCCGCCACGTGCCACTCGTCGGGGCCGGTGCGCACCACCCCGCCCTTGGTCGCGATCACCAGGCCGTCCGCGTACGGGTACAGGGCCTCCGCGATCAGCTCCTCGGCCAGATCGGGGCCGTAGTTGTCGGCGGTGTCGATGAGCCCGACCCCGCCCTCCACCGCCGCGCGCAGCAGCTCCCGCGCCCGCTCCCGGTCCCCGCGCGGTCCCCAGTACCCGGGACCGACCAGGCCCCCCGTCCCGAAGCCGAGCCGGCGCACCGACAGGTCCCCGCCCAGACCGAACACCGTGTCCACCATGCCCTGACGGTAACCCAGGCGCGGCCGTGTGCCAGGCTCGTCCCATGCGTTACATCATCATCGGCGCGGGCGCGATCGGCGCCACCATCGGCGGACGACTGGCGGAGGCCGGTGGCGAGGTCGTCCTCGTCGCCCGCGGCCCGCACGCGGACGCCCTGCGGACGGACGGCCTGCGGCTCACCACCGCCGACGGCACCCGCACCCACCGGCTGCCCGTGGTCACCGGGCCGCAGGAGCTCGGCGAGCTGCGCCCCGACGACGTCCTGCTGCTGTCCGTCAAGACCCAGGACGCCCTCGCCGCGCTCGACGCGTGGGGCGACGCGGAGGTCGCCGGGGGCGGCACCGCGGCCCAGCGCCTCGCGCTGGTCTGCGCGCAGAACGGCGTGGAGGGCGAGCGCCTCGCGCTGCGCCGCTTCGACCGGGTCTACGGCCTGTGCGTGTGGCTGCCCGCCAGCTTCCTGGAACCGGGCGCGGTCTCGGCGCTGGGCAGCCCGCACACCGGGATCCTGCACCTGGGCCGGGCCGTGGGCGGCGCGGACGCGCGGGCCCGGCGGATCGGCGCCGACCTGGCGGGCGCCGGGTTCGAGGCGGTGGTCACCGAGGACGTGATGCGCTGGAAGTACGCGAAGCTGCTGGGCAACCTCGGCAACGCGATCCAGGCCACCACCGGCCCCGAACCGGACCCCGCCAAGGGCGCCCTGCTGCTGCGGGCGATCCGCGAGGCCAAGGCCGCCTTCGCCGCGGCCGGGATCGCCTACGCCCCGGAGGCCGAGGAGTCGGCGGCGCGCGAGGGCAAGGCCGTGCAGCCGCCCGGGGTGCGCGGCGGCTCGTCCTGGCAGAGCCTGCGCCGGGGCACGGGCAGCATCGAGGCGGACTACCTCAACGGGGAGGTGTCCCTGCTGGGGCGGCTGCACGCGGTCCCGACGCCCGTCAACGACGTGCTGCGGCGCGCGGCCAACATCTTCGCCCGCGAGGGCCTGCCCCCGGGCTCGATGACCATCGGGGACCTCACCGCGCTGGCCGACGAGGCCGAGGCCCGCGGATGAGCCGGTACGTCCTGTTCGACGTCGACGGCACGCTGATCGACGCGATCGACAACCAGCGGCGCGTCTGGGCCACCTGGGCCGAGCACTACGGACTGGACCCGGCCGAGACGTACCGGGTCGCGCTGCGCACCCGCCCGACGGAGACCTTCGCGGAGCTCGCGCCGGACCGGGACCCGGCGGCCTGCCTGGCCCTGCTGCACGCGCTGGAGGACGAGGACGTACGGACCGGGGCCTACGGCGCCTTCGAGGGCGCGGCGGAGCTGTTGGGCGCGCTGGCGCCGGGTTCCTGGGCGCTGGTGACCTCGAACTACGCGCACCGGGTGCGCGGCCGCTTCGAGCGGACCGGGCTTCCCGTGCCCGAGGTCCTGGTGGACGCGGCCGCGGTCGCCGAGGGCAAGCCCTCGCCGGTCCCCTACCTGCGGGCCGCGGAGCTGCTGGGGGCGGACCTCCGGGACTGCCTGGTCATCGAGGACGCCCCGTCGGGCGTGCGGTCGGGCCTCGCCGCCGGGATGACGGTCTGGGGGGTCAACACCCCGGCCCCGGTGGAGGGCGTGCACCGGCACTTCGTCCGCCTCGCGGACGCGGCCCCGCAGGTCCTCGACTTCGTGCGCGGCGCGGCTCAGGCCGACAGCGCGGGGAGCGCCGGGAGCAGGGCGGGCGCCGCCGCGTCGTAGCGGCGCAGCAGCAGCCGGGCCACTTCGGGGGCGTCGCCGAGCACGTCGGCCACCAGGTCCGCCCCGGCCGCGGCGGCGCCCGCCGCGATGCGGTCCGGGAGCCGGCCGGGGGCCAGGACGTACGGGGCCACCACGACCCGGCGGACGCCCTCGGCGCGCAGCGCCCGTACGGCGTCCTCGGTGCGCGGCAACGCCGCGGAGGCGAACGCAGGCCGCACGGCACACCAACCGGTGCGCCGCCACTCCCGCGCGGTTTCAGCGATCACTGCGATCGCCTCCGGGTCTGAGGAACCGGCGGACGCGAGCACCACGCCGGTGGTCGAACGGTCGGCCGGGTCCAGGCCGGCCTCCGCCAGCCGGCGCTCCAGGGCGCCGGTCAGCAGGGGCGAGGGACCGAGGACGTCGGCCACCCGCAGGGACAGTCCGGGCAGCGTGGCCCGGGAGCGCTCCAGCACCGCGGGGACGTCCGCCTTCGCGTGGAAGGCGCGGGTCAGCAGCAGCGGGAGGGCGACGACGTCCCGCACGCCGTCCGCGTACAGGGCCGAGAGGACCTGGGGCACGGACGGGGCGTTGAAGTCGAGGAACGCCGTCTCCACCCGCAGCCCCGGCCGCAGCGCCCGCACCCGCCCGGTGAGGGCGTGCACGGTCGCCGCGTGCCGCGGATCGCGGCTGCCGTGGGCGATGACCAGCAGAACGGGGGGCACGGCGCGGTCAGCTCTTGACCAGCAGGCCGCGGGTGCGCAGCACCCAGCGCTCCAGCGGGCTGAAGATGATCAGGTCGATCGCGATGCCCACCAGCAGGATCAGGATGATCGCGAGGAACACCCCGGGCATGTCGATGTTGTTGCGGCCGTTCTCCAGCAACTGGCCCAGGCCCAGGCCGAGGTCGGGCGAGGAGGCGATGATCTCGGCGGCCATCAGCGAGCGCCAGGAGAAGGCCCAGCCCTGCTTGAGACCGGCGAGGTAGCCGGGCAGCGCGGCCGGCATGACCACGTGCCAGGTGCCCTTGAGACCGGTGGCGCCCAGCGTGCGCCCGGCCCGCAGGAACAGCGGCGGGATCTGGTCGTGGCCCGCGACGAGGCCGTTGGCGATCGAGGGGACCGCGCCGAGCAGGATCACCGCGAACATCATCGAGTCGTTCAGGCCGAGCCAGATGACCGCGGGCGGCACCCAGGCCACCGACGGCAGGGACTGCAGGCCCTGGAGGATCGGGCCGATCGCGGCGCGCACGAACTTCACCCGGGCGACCAGCAGGCCGAGCGGGGTGCCGATGGCCAGGGCCAGCAGGAAGCCGAGCAGGCCGCGGGAGACGCTGGTCCAGATGACCTCCAGCAGCGTCCCCTTGAGCCACATGGCGGTCAGGCCGTCCCACACCGCGGACGGCGAGGGCAGCTTGGTCTCGTCGGCGACGTGCGTGGAGACCAGGATCTGCCACACGGCGAGGACCAGGCCGACGGCGATGACCGGCGGCAGGACCTTCTTGACGAGGACCTCGCGGACCGGGGTGCGGTGGGTCTGGACCGCGTCGAGCGCGTCCAGTCCGGCCTCCAGGCCGGCCAGGTCGTCGCTCGTGGGCTTGGCCGCGGCCTTCTCCGTGATGTCAGTGCTGGCCATGGCGGCGGATCTCCCCACGCAGGTGTTCAGTGATCTCGACGGACAGTTCCGCCACGTCCGGGTCCTCGATGCGGCGCGGCTGCGGAATGCCGACGGTCCATTCCTTGGCGACCCGGCCGGGCCGCGAGGAGAGCAGGACCACGCGCTGCGCGAGCCGGACCGCCTCGCGGACGTTGTGCGTCACGAAGATGACGGAGAGGTTGCCCGCGGCGGAGCCGCTGGTGTTCGCCGTCGCCCAGATGCGGGTCAGTTCGTTGTGCAGCACGTCGCGGGTGATGGCGTCCAGCGCCGCGAACGGCTCGTCCATCAGCAGCAGGCGGCTGTCCTGGGCGAGCGCCCGGGCGAGCGCCACGCGCTGGCGCATGCCGCCCGACAGCTCGTGGACGCGCTTGCCGTAGGCACCGCCGAGGCGGACCAGCTCCAGCAGCCGCTCCGCCTCCGGACGGCGCTCGGCCTTGGCCACCCCGCGCAGCCGCAGGGCGAGTTCGATGTTCTTGCCCGCGGTGAGCCACGGGAAGAGGGCGTGCTCCTGGAACATCAGGGCGGGCCGCCCGCCGGGGGTCTCGATCGACCCCGCGGACGGGGCGTCCAGCCCCGCGACCAGGTTGAGCAGGGTGGACTTGCCGCACCCCGAAGCCCCCAGGATGGTGACGAACTCGCCGGGTGCGACATCGAGGCTGATGTCGTCCAGCACGAGCTGCGAACCGGCCGGGCCGGAGAAGGACTTCGAGACGTGCTCGATCCGTGCGGCGTGCGTCGTCGACGCCGTCGCTGCGGTGCCCTCGGCAGCCTTGGCGAGCGTGGTGGCCATGGTCGTCACCTCCTGGGGATCAACTGCGCTGACGGATTACTTGGCGCCGAGACCGGCGTCGGAGACCTCGGGCTTGCCCGCGGCCTTGAGCACCTTGTTCAGGAGCGACAGGTCGTAGATGCCGGCGAGGTCGGGCTGCTCGATGAGCTTGGCCTTGACCGCCCAGTCGGACTCCGTCTTCAGCGTGCTCGCCAGCGGGTCGTCGGTGACCAGGATGCTCGGCCACGCCGGGTCGATGACCTTGGCCTCCAGCTCCTTGCCGCTCAGGGTCTTGAGGGCCGCGTTCGCGGACGCCTTCGCCTTGTCCTGGTTGGCGTTGATCCACTCGTTCGTCTTGACGGTGCCGCGCAGCACGGCCTCGACGACGTCCGCGTGCTCCTTGAGGAACTTCTGCGACACGATGATGTTCGTGATCACGAACTTCTTGTCGGGCCACAGGCTGGTCTCGTCCAGGAGGACGGAACCGCCGTCGGAGACGAGCTTGGAGGCCGTCGGCTCCGGCACCCAGGCGCCGTCGATGGAGCCCTGCTTGAAGGCGTCCGGGGTGACCTTGTTGTCCGTGCGGACGACGGAGACGTCGCCCTTGCCGGACTCCGGGTCGACCTTCCAGCCCTTCTCGGAGATCCAGTTGAGGAACGCGACGTCCTGCGTGTTCCCCTTCTGCGGGGTGGCGATCTTCTTGCCCTTGAGGTCGTCCAGGGTCTTGATCTTGTCCGGGTTCACGACCAGCTTGACGCCGCCGGAGGCGGAGCCGGAGATGATCCGCAGGTTCGAGCCCTTGGACTTCACGTAGCCGTTGATCGACGGGGAGGGGCCGATGAAGCCGATGTCGAGAGAGCCACCGTTGAGGGCTTCGATCTCGGACGGGCCGGCGTTGAAGGTCTGCGGCTTGATCGTGGTCGAGCCCAGCTCCTTGGCGATCAGCCCCTCCTGGATGCCGACGAGCGCCGTGGCGTGCGTCAGGTTCGGGAAGTAGCCGATGCGGACCTCGGAGGCCGAGAGCTTCTTCGCGTCGGCCGGGGCCGCGCTCGCCTTCGTGTCCGCGGGCTTGTCCTTCGCGGCCTCGGAGCCGTAGCCGCAGGAGGCGAGCGCCCCGATCAGCAGGGGCAGGGCGGCAGCGGCGACGACGCCGCGGCGAACGGTCTTACGGGTGGTACCGGTGGCAGGCACGGGAGGTGTTCCTCTCGTCGCGTCGTGGTCTCACGACGCGCGTCTTCGTCTATGGAGCAGGGTCGGGTACAACTCGTGGGGGGTGTGGGCGCGCATGCGGTGCGCGTACGTCATCACGCACATCGCGCCACCCCTCCCTGGCCGCTGCCGAGGGCGCCGCTGCCCACGCGGCCGCCCTCCTTCGCGAAGGTCGAGTAGATGTCGGTCTTCGGCATGCTCAGAAGTCCCACCCTTCCTCATCAGCGGGGGCCTGGTCGGCGGTCTCGGGCCGGGAGGCGAAGGCCGCCCCCGCCATGCCCGCCGCCAGTGTGGTTCCGTCGGCCGGGTCGATCAGCAGGAAGGACCCGGTACGGCGCGAGTCGGCGTAGGCGTCGAGCGCGAGCGGCTCGGCGGTGCGCACGACCACGCGGCCGATGTCGTTGGCCACCAGCCGCCCGGGCTCCGGGTGCTGGGACAGGTCGTCCAGGGTCAGCCGCGAGGGGATCTCCTTGACGATCGCCTTGACCGTGCGCGTGGTGTGCTTGAGCAGCACCCGGGCGCCCACGGACAGCGGCTGGTCGGCCACGTGGCAGACCGTCGCCTCGACGTCCTGCGTCGGGGCCGGGGCGCTCGCGCTCGGCGCGATCAGGTCGCCGCGCGAGATGTCGATGTCGTCCGCGAGCCGCAGGGTCACCGACTGCGGGGCCCACGCGATGTCGACGCTCTCGCCGAGCGCGTCGATCCCCTCGATGGTGCTCGTACGGCCCGACGGCAGGACGGTGACGGCCTCGCCGACGCGCAGCACGCCGGAGGCGATCTGGCCCGCGTAGCCGCGGTAGTCGGGGTGCTCGGCGCTCTGCGGGCGGATCACGTACTGCACCGGGAAGCGGGCCGGGCAGGCGGTGAGGTCGTGGCTGACCGGGACCGTCTCCAGGTGCTCCAGCACGGTGGGGCCGCCGTACCAGTCCATGTTCGCGGAGGGCTCCACGACGTTGTCCCCGGCCAGTGCGGAGATCGGGATCGCGGTGATCTCCGGGACGCCCAGGTCCGAGGCGTAGGCGGTGAACTCCTCCGCGATCGCCGCGAAGACCTTCTCCTCGTAGCCCACCAGGTCCATCTTGTTGACGGCCAGGACCACGTGCGGCACCCGCAGCAGCGCGGCGACGGCCGCGTGCCGGCGGGTCTGCTCGATCACGCCGTTGCGGGCGTCGACCAGCACCACGGCCAGGTCGGCCGTGGAGGCGCCGGTGACCATGTTCCGGGTGTACTGCACGTGCCCGGGGGTGTCGGCGAGGATGAACCGGCGGCGCGCGGTGGCGAAGTACCGGTACGCGACGTCGATGGTGATGCCCTGCTCCCGCTCGGCCCGCAGGCCGTCGGTGAGCAGCGCGAGGTCGGGGGTGTCCTGGCCGCGCTGGGCGGAGACCGCTTCGACGGCCTCCAGCTGGTCGGTCAGGATCGACTTGGAGTCGTGCAGCAGGCGTCCGACCAGGGTGGACTTGCCGTCGTCGACGGATCCGGCGGTCGCGAAGCGCAGCAGGGTGGTGGCCGACAGGTCGGCCAGCGGTTCGGTGGTGGCGGTCATCTCTAGAAGTACCCTTCGCGCTTGCGGTCTTCCATCGCGGCCTCGGACATCTTGTCGTCGGCGCGGGTGGCGCCCCGCTCGGTGAGCCGGGAGGCGGCGATCTCGGCGATCACGGCGTCCAGCGTGGTGGCGTCGGAGTCGACGGCGCCGGTGCAGGACATGTCACCGACGGTGCGGTAGCGGATCAGCCGCGTCTCGGGCTCCTCGCCCTCCTTCGGGCCGCCCCACTCGCCCGCGGTCAGCCACATGCCGTGCCGCTGGAACACCTCGCGCTCGTGGGCGAAGTAGATGCCCGGCAGCTCGATGCCCTCGCGGGCGATGTACTGCCACACGTCCAGCTCGGTCCAGTTGGAGAGCGGGAAGACGCGCACGTGCTCGCCGGGCGCGTGGCGACCGTTGTACAGGTTCCACAGCTCGGGGCGCTGGCGGCGCGGGTCCCACTGGGAGAACTCGTCGCGCAGGCTGAACACCCGCTCCTTGGCGCGGGCCTTCTCCTCGTCGCGGCGACCGCCGCCGAAGACCGCGTCGAAGCGCAGCCGCTGGATCGCCTCGGTGAGCGGGAGGGTCTGCAGCGGGTTGCGGGTGCCGTCGGGGCGCTCGCGCAGCTTCCCCGCGTCGATGTAGTCCTGTACGGACGCCACGTGCAGGCGCAGTCCGTGCTCGGCCACCGTGCGGTCGCGGTACTCCAGCACCTCGGGGAAGTTGTGACCCGTGTCGACGTGCAGCAGCGTGAAGGGGACCGGCGCGGGCGCGAACGCCTTGAGCGCCAGGTGCAGCATGACGATGGAGTCCTTGCCCCCGGAGAACAGGACCACCGGCTTCTCGAACTCGCCCGCCACCTCGCGGAAGATGTGCACCGCCTCGGATTCGAGGGCGTCCAGGTGGGACAGCGCGTAGGGCGCGTCGGCCTCGGTGTGGACGTGGGCGACCTTGGTGGTCATGCCAGACCCCTCTCGTTGAGCAGCGCGAACAGTGCCGCCGCGGACTCCTGCACCGACTGGGTGTGCGACTCGATCCGCAGGTCCGGGGCCGCGGGGGCCTCGTACGGGTCGTCCACACCGGTCAGGCCGGAGATCTCGCCCGCCGCCTGCTTGGCGTACAGGCCCTTCACGTCGCGCTCCGAGCAGACCTCGACCGGAGTGGCCACGTGGACCTCCAGGTAGGTCGTCCCCTCGGCGGCGTGCCGCTTGCGGACGGCCTCGCGGCTGTCCTCGAACGGGGCGATGACCGGGACCAGCGCCTTCACGCCGTTGCTCGCGAGCAGTTCGGCGACGAAGCCGATCCGCTGCACGTTGGTGTGCCGGTCCTCGCGGGTGAAGCCCAGCCCGGCGGAGAGGAACTCGCGGATCTCGTCCCCGTCGAGCACCTCCACCCGGTGGCCCTCGCCGCGCAGCCGCTCGGCCAGCGCGTACGCGATGGTCGTCTTGCCCGCGCTCGGCAGCCCGGTCAGCCACACGGTGGCGCCCTGGTCGCTCACGCTCATCTGTTCGTTCTCCGTCGGTTCCGTACGGTTCGTGGACTCGCTCATCAGCCGTGCAGCCCGCATTCGGTCTTGCCGAGCCCGGCCCAGCGGCCGGACCGGGCGTCCTCGCCCTCCGCCACCCGTCGGGTGCACGGCGCGCAGCCCACGGAGGCGTAGCCGTCCATCAGCAGCGGGTTGGTCAGGACCCCGTGCTCGGCGACGTACGCCTCGACGTCCTCCTGGGTCCAGCGGGCGATGGGGGAGACCTTGACCTTCCGCCGCTTCTCGTCCCAGCCGACCACCGGGGTGTTCGCCCGGGTCGGGGACTCGTCGCGGCGCAGGCCGGTCGCCCACGCGTCGTACGCCGTCAGGCCCTCTTCCAGCGGCTTGACCTTGCGCAGCGCGCAGCACAGGTCCGGGTCCCGGTCGTGCAGCTTCGGGCCGTACTCGGCGTCCTGTTCGGCGACGCTCCGGCGCGGGGTGAGCGTGATGACCTTGACGTCCATCACGGCCTCGACCGCGTCGCGGGTGCCGATGGTCTCCTCGAAGTGGTAGCCGGTGTCGAGGAAGACCACGTCCACGCCGGGGCGCACCCGGGAGGCGAGGTGGGCGACCACCGCGTCCTCCATCGAGGAGGTCACGGCGAACCTGGGGCCGAAGGTGTCGGCCGCCCAGCGCATGATGTCCAGCGCGGAGGCGTCCTCCAGGTCACGGCCCGCCTGCTCGGCCAGCTCCTTGAGATCGCAGGTACGGCTCTCCTGAGCGGTCGTCATATCTCTTCCCCTCCAGCGGTGTCGGACTGAAGTCCGCGGGCCAGCAGCCCGAGGTACTTCAGCTGGAAGGCTCGATTGCAGGACCTGCATTCCCAGGCGCCGTGACCCTGTTCGTTGGGGAACAGGTCCTCGTCGCCGCAGTACGGGCAGTGGAAGGGCGCGGCGCGCTCGCTCATGCCAGGCTCTTCTCGTCGGCGCGCGCGACCCAGGCGGCGAAGCGCTCGCCGTCCTCGCGCTGCTCCTCGAAGCGCGTGACGACCCGCTCGACGTAGTCGGGCAGACCGTCCGCGGTGACCTTGAGGCCGCGGACCTTGCGGCCGAAGCCGGCCTCCAGGCCCAGGGCGCCGCCGAGGTGCACCTGGTAGCCCTCGACCTGGTTGCCGTCGTCGTCCAGGACCAGCTGGCCCTTGAGACCGATGTCCGCCACCTGGATGCGGGCGCAGGCGTTGGGGCAGCCGTTGATGTTGATGGTGATCGGCTCGGCGAAGTCCGGCAGGCGGCGCTCCAGCTCGTCGATCAGCGAGGCGCCGCGCGCCTTCGTCTCGACGATGGCCAGCTTGCAGAACTCGATGCCGGTGCAGGCCATCGTGCCGCGGCGGAAGGGGGACGGCTTGACCCGCAGGTCCAGCGCCTCCAGGGCGGCGACGAGGGAGTTCACCTGGTCCGCCTCGATGTCGAGCACGACCATCTTCTGCTCGGCGGTGGTGCGCAGCCGACCCGAACCGTGCCGCTCGGCCACGTCCGCGATCTTGGTGAGGGTGGCGCCGTCGACGCGGCCGACCCGGGGGGCGAAGCCGACGTAGAAGCGGCCGTCCTGCTGCTCGTGCACGCCGACGTGGTCGCGCCACTGGCCGGTGGGCTGCGCGGGGGCGGGGCCGTCGGTCAGCTTCCGCTTCAGGTACTCGTCCTCCAGGACCTGGCGGAACTTGGCCTGGCCCCAGTCGGCGACGAGGAACTTCAGGCGGGCGCGGTTGCGCAGCCGGCGGTAGCCGTAGTCGCGGAAGATCGAGATGACGCCCTCGTAGACGTCCGGGACCTCGTCCAGCGAGACCCAGGTGCCCAGGCGGACGCCCAGCTTGGGGTTGGTGGAGAGGCCGCCGCCGACCCAGACGTCGAAGCCGGGGCCGTGCTCGGGGTGGTTCACGCCGACGAAGGCGATGTCGTTGATCTCGTGCGCCACGTCGAGCAGCGGCGAGCCGGAGACGGCCGACTTGAACTTGCGGGGCAGGTTGGAGAAGTCCTTGTTGCCCACGATCCGGCGGTAGATCTCGTCGATGGCGGGCGTGCCGTCGATGATCTCGTCCTTGGCGATGCCGGCGACCGGCGAGCCGAGGATGACGCGGGGGCAGTCGCCGCAGGCCTCGGTGGTGGAGAGGCCGACGGCCTCCAGCCGCCGCCAGATCTCCGGGACGTCCTCGATGCGGATCCAGTGGTACTGCACGTTCTGCCGGTCGGTGAGGTCGGCGGTGCCCCGGGCGAACTCCTGCGAGATCTCGCCGATCACGCGCAGCTGCTCGGTGGTGAGGCGGCCGCCGTCGATGCGGACGCGCAGCATGAAGTACTTGTCGTCCAGCTCCTCCGGCTCCAGGATCGCGGTCTTGCCGCCGTCGATCCCGGGCTTGCGCTGGGTGTAGAGGCCCCACCAGCGCATCCGGCCGCGCAGGTCGTTGGGGTCGATCGAGTCGAAGCCCCGCTTGGAGTAGATCGTCTCGATGCGTGTCCGCACGTTGAGACCGTCGTCGTCCTTCTTGAACTGCTCGTTGCCGTTCAGGGGCGTGTGGTGACCGACGGCCCACTGACCTTCGCCGCGGTGGCGTCCGGTCTTGCGGCGCGCGGCTGCGGGGGCGGCTGCGGGCGTTTCTGGGGTGGCGGCCATGGCGGTACGTCCTTCTGTGGCGGCTCGAAGCAAGGGCGGGCGGAGCGACGGTGCCCACGGCTTCGACCTGCGGTGATGCGCGGCAGTGCGCTGACAGGTGTGGCGGATCGCGCCCCCTTCGCCGGTGGGCGGGGGGCGTTCTTCGGCCTGCGGGGGCTTGCGGAATCGACGCGTCCGCGGGGCGGCGGCGACGAGGTGCGGCGGTGGCTGGTTCCGTCAGCGCGCCGGACAGATGGCGCTGGACATGCGGCCGAGGTCGACGTGCCGCCGACTCACCAAGGCAATTCCAGCTCCATTCATGGCGGAAGCGTGTCATGGCCCGATTGGAGGAGTCCACTACTGTCCACCATCCGGACGAAAGCGTCCCGCATCTTGGGACCGTGTGGCCCGAGTCACCTCCTGAGCCCCTCGCGCCCCACCTCCGGGGTGGCTGGATGGGGCGGGGCCGGAGGCCGATTCAGCCTCGCCGGCGGGGCTGAATCGGCCCCATCAAGCCCCGCCGGCGATTGAGGCGCGCCCGGAGGGGAGGTGGGCGGGTGGTCCCCGCCAGGGGTTACGCTCCGGGCCACGGGCCGGGGGTCGGGGTGTCGGCCTTGGGTTCCGTCTCCGTGTGGAAGAGCCGGAAGCCGCGCCGCCGGTAGTTGTCCATCGCCGTCGGCCCGTCCTGGCTACAGGTGTGCAGCCAGACCCGCTTCGTCTCCGCCCGCTCCGGCCACCGCGACGCGAGGTCCCACGCCCGGGCCACGCCCACCGACAGCAGGTGCCCACCGATCCGCCGCCCCCGGAAGTCCGGCAGCAGCCCGAAGTACACGATCTCCACCACGCCATCGTCCTGCGGGTCGAACTCCACGTACCCCGCGGGCGTCCCCCGGTCGTAGGCCACCCAGGTCTCCACCCCCGGGCGCTCCAACTGGCGCACCCACTCCTCCCGGGTCAGCGACAGCCGGTCCGTCCAGTGGATGTCACCGCCGACCGAGGCGTACAGGAAGCGGCTGAACTCGGGCGAAGGGACCTCCGCACGCGAGATCGTGATCTCGGAACCTGGAACGGCCGCCGGAACGAGGTCGTCCGGCGAGGTCATCTCCAGGGACCAGGTGGTGAGGGTGAGGATGCTCATGCAGGTCAGGGAATCACATCCCGCAATCGCGCCGCCCGCTCCGTCCGCTCCGTCCGCTCCGTCCGCGCCCTGAGCACCGCCGGCGCGCTCGAATGCGGCAGGAGGTCGGCGGGCCGCTCCGGCCGGACCACCTCCACCTCCACGTCCTCCGCGAACCGGTACGGCCGGTGCGTCAGCACCCCGGCCAGGTGGCGCCGTACCCGCGAGAGCTCGGCCCGCACCGTCACCGTCCGCGTCGCGTCCCCGAACAGCTCCAGCGCCAGCTCCGCCGCCGTGCGCCCCCGCGGGCTCTCCGCCAGCAGGAACAGCAGCTCCGCGTGGCGCGGGCTCAGCTCCTGGGTCCAGCTGCCCGCCGCCCCGAACACGGTCGCCGACCAGGTCCGCGCCCGGCTCAGGTCCAGCACCACCCGGCCCGCCGCCGCGCCCGTACGGACCTCCTCGATCCGCAGCAGCCAGCCGCCCGGCAACGGCTCCACCGCGCAGTGGCCCAGCTGCGGGACCCAGTACCGCCCCGGCCCGAAGGCCTTGGGCAGCGGCACCCGGTCGACCGGGGCCAGCCCGGTCACCGCCGCCGTCCAGCCGTGCGGGTCCACGGCCAGCGCCCGCCCCGGCAGCCGCGCCAGCAGCGGGGCCGCCACCGACCGCAGCCGCTCCAGGGACTCCAGGTGGCGGATCCGCAGCTCCCGCTCGGCGAGCCGGGCCACCGAGGCCACCCAGGTCAAGGTGGCCGGATGCATCGTGGCCAGCGGCCCGCTGACGTCCACCACGCCCAGCAGCTGCCCGTCGCGCGGATCGTGCACGGGCGCCCCCGCGCAGGTCCAGTCGTGGTGACTGGAGACGAAGTGCTCCGCCGAGAAGACCTGCACCGGCCGCCGCGTGACCAGGGCCGTGCCGACCCCGTTGGTCCCGACCACCGCCTCGTCCCAGTCCGCGCCCACCCCGAACCCGAGCCGGTCCGCCCGGCGCAGGATCGAGGAGGCGCCCTCGCGCCACAGCAACCGCCCGTCCGCGTCGGCGATCACCATGATGTGCAGCACCTCGTCCAGGTTGGGGAGCAGCCCCTCGCGCAACACCGGCAGCAGCGCCCGCAGCGGCGACACCTGGCGCCGTTCCTCCGTCTCGGCCGCCGACAGCATCCGCGAGCGGGTGTCCCGTTCCGGGTGCACCCCGCCGGCCATCATCCGCCGCCAGGACTCGGCGATCTCGGGGCGCGGCGCCGCCGGCGGCCGGTCCCCCGCGAGCGCGGCCGCCCGTACGCCCTTGAGCAGCCGGGCCGCGTCCCGCGCGTCCATCGCGGCGAGCCGCGCCACGTCGACCGCGGTACCCGCGCCACCTGCAGTGGTTGCCACCGGATCCTCCTGAATGAACCGGACCGTGCGTTGTGGATTGCCCATCGGACTCACAGGTTGCAACGGTCTGCAACTCTCGCCAAGCCCCGGTCGCCCGATCGAAACTGTGCGTCACGCCGACAGGCGGCGTGAAGGCTCCTCCTCGGGGCTGACCCGGAGCAGGTGTGGTGCCGAGTCGGCGCGGCGCCACCCTGCTGCCGGCAGACGGGCCCGGGTCCGGGCTCGGAGCGGTTTGGGGACCTCTCCTAACCCGTGATCCGCGCCCGTTCGACCACCGCACCCAGGTCCAGGCTGTGCGGCAGCGTCCCGAAGGCCGTCCCCCAGTCCCGGCCGAGCCGCGAGGCGCAGAAGGCGTCGGCGACCGCGGGCGGGGCCCAGCGCACCAGCAGCGAACCCTGGAGCACCAGCGCCATCCGCTCCACCACGCGCCGGGCCCGCGCCTCGATCCCCGCCAGGTCGGCCAGCTCCGTCAGCAGGTCCTTCACGGCCGCGTCCAGCCGGTGGTCGGCCCCCCGCGCGAGGCCCACCTCCTGGAGGAAGGCGTTCAGGGCCTGCGGCTCGCGCTGGAGCGCCCGCAGCACGTCCAGCGCCTGTACGTTGCCCGAGCCCTCCCAGATCGAGTTCAGCGGGGACTCCCGCAGCAGCCGGGGCAGCCCGGACTCCTCGACGTACCCGTTGCCGCCCAGGCACTCCAGCGCCTCCGCGACGGCGGGGGTGCAGCGCTTGGTCACCCAGTACTTCGCCGTGGGCACGGCGATGCGCAGGAAGGCGCGCTCCTGGTCGGTGCCCGCGTCGTAGGCGGCCGCCAGCCGCAGCGTCAGCACGGTGGCCGCCTCCGACTCGACGGCCAGGTCGGCCAGCACGTTGCGCATCAGCGGCTGGTCGATCAGCTTCGCGCCGAAGGCGGAGCGGTGCTCGGTGTGGTGCACGGCCTGCGTCAACGCCTGCCGGATCAGCGAGGCCGACCCGATCACGCAGTCGAGCCGGGTCGCGGCGACCATCTCGATGATGGTGCGCACCCCGCGGCCCTCCTCGCCCACCCGGCGGGCCCAGGTCCCGTCGAACTCCACCTCGCTCGACGCGTTCGACCTGTTGCCGAGCTTGTCCTTCAGCCGCTGGATCGCGAAGACGTTGCGGGTGCCGTCCGCCAGCACCCGCGGCACCAGGAAGCAGGTCAGCCCGCCCGGGGCCTGTGCCAGGACGAGGAAGCCGTCGCACATCGGGGCCGAGCAGAACCACTTGTGCCCGGTCAGCAGGTACTCGCCCGAAGCGTCCAGCGCCACCGCCCGCGTGGTGTTCGCGCGCACGTCGCTGCCGCCCTGCTTCTCGGTCATCCCCATGCCGAAGAGGACGCCCGACTTCTGCCCGGCCGGGCGCAGCCCCTGGTCGTAGACGTGCGAGGTGAGCCGCGGCTCCCACTCGGCCGCCAGCTCCGGATCCGTGCGCAGCGCGGGCACCGCCGCGTGGGTCATGGAGACCGGACAGCCGTGGCCCGCCTCGGCCTGGGACCAGACGAAGAAGCCGGCGGCGCGCCGCAGGTGCCCCGCCTCGCGCCCCCAGGCGTCGGTCAGCCCGCTCGTCACCGCGTGCCCGAGCAGCCGGTGCCAGGAGGGGTGGAAGTCCACCTCGTCGATCCGGTTGCCGTACCGGTCATGTGTGCGGAGCTTCGGCGGGTTCTCATTGGCCTGGGCGCCCCACTCCTGGGCCTGCGCGGAGCCCGCGGCGCGCCCGAGTTCGGTGAGTTCTTCCCTTGCGCGCGGGAGGAGTTCGGGGTCGAGGTGCCGTTCCACCCCCTCGGTGAGGGCGCGGTCGCCGCCGTAGACGTCGTGCCCGACCAGGGGCGGTGCCTGGTTGCTGACTGTGTGGGTGGTGGCTGCCATGCCGATACGGTAAGGAGGTGCAGCCAGCAAAAGAAACACCCGAGCGGCCTCCGGGTCGGCTCCACCGGGCCCGGGCCCTTTATCGCAACGTGTCCAAGCGCAAGATGTCCTGGCTGCTGCTCAAGGACACGGTCAACTCGTGCATCGAGTACCGGATCCTGGGGCTCGCGGCCGAAGCGGCGTTCTTCACGCTGCTCTCGCTGCCGCCGCTCTTCCTCGGCCTGCTCGGGCTCGTCGGCTACGTGGACGGCTGGAGCGGCACCACCTCGGTGCAGAGCATCGAGGAGAACATCCTGCGGGCGGTCGGCACCGTGCTCTCCGACCGGGGCGTCAACGACATCGCGAAACCGATGCTGGACGACGTGACCCGCCAGGCCCGCCCCGACCTCATCTCGCTCGGCTTCGCCTTCGCCCTGTGGTCGGGCTCGCGCGCCGTCAACGTCTTCGTCGACACCATCACGGTCATGTACGGCCTCGACGGCCAGCGCGGCATCGTCAAGACCCGGCTGCTGGCCTTCGTGCTGTACGTCGTCGCCCTGCTCGTCGGCTCCGTCGTGCTGCCGCTGCTGGTGGTGGGCCCGGACGCGGTGGTGCGGTGGGTGCCGGGGGGCACGGAAGTGGTGGCGGTCCTGTACTGGCCGACCGTCACCCTGCTGTCCATCGTCTTCCTGACCACGCTCTACCACGTCTCGGTGCCGGTGCGCTCGCCGTGGATCGAGGACGTGCCGGGCGCGCTGATCGCGCTGGCCATGTGGGTGCTGGGCTCGTTCCTGCTGCGGATCTACCTGACGAACACGGTGGAGGGGCCGACCATCTACGGCTCGCTGGCCGCGCCCGTCGCCGTCCTGCTCTGGATCGGGATCTCGGCCTTCGCCGTCCTGGTGGGCGCCGCCGTCAACGCGGCGATCGACCGCGTCTGGCCGTCGGTGGCGACCGCGGCGGCCCGCGAGGCCAACGAGCGGGTGCGGGAGGCCGAGGCGGCCCAGCTGGTCGCCCGGGCGGCCGCCTGGCGGGCCCTGGCCGAGGGCGAGTCGGAGGACGACGAGGACGCGGGGATGCCCTCGGAGTTCCCCGAGCGCTGGTCCAAGTTCCTCCCGCCCGAGGACTACTCCTCCCGGCTGCGCAAGCACTGAACCCCACCGACCCCGCGCACCCGGCGGGGTCGGTGGGGTCCGTGGGGTCCGTGGGGTCCGTACGGTGCTACGCGTTCGCGGCGAAGAGCGAGACCGCGCCGCCGTCCGGGTCCAGCACGATGGCGTAGCGCTGGCCCCAGAAGGCGTCCCAGGGCTCCCGGTGCGCCGTACCGCCGCCGGTCGTGGACAGCTCTGCGTACAGCGCGTCGACCTCGGCGGGGGAGTCGCACAGGAAGGCCAGCCCGACCCGGTCCGCGCCCGGTTCGGGACGCTTCCACTCCGGGTCGAAGGAGCGGATGACCTCCACCGTGTCCCATCCGATCCGCAGGCCCCCGGGGAGGCCGGCCTCGACGTGCGGTTCCTTGTCCGCCTCGGCCGGGACGTCCAGCCCGAGGCGGCGGTAGAAGGCGAGCGAGGCGGCCATGTCGGAAACGACCAGGCCGATCATGTCGAGTCGTGGCGTCATGCCGACCACCCTAGAACCCTTTGTACGGGACCGCCGCGCCTTGGATCAGTGCCCGGCGCCGCCGCCCCGGCAGCCGCAGCCGCGGGCGGCGGCGCGCGGCAGCCCGTCGGTGAACTCGCTCTGCGAGAAGACCGCGAGGACGGTGGCGTCGTCGGTCCCCTCGTTGACCAGGGTGATCTCCTTGCCGGCGGGCAGCATGGCGAAGCCGCCCGGCGCCACGGTCTGCGCACCGCAGCCGCAGGAGGCCACGACGGCGCCGCTGATCCCGGTCAGCAGCAGCTCCGACGCGCCGTGCGCGTGCGCCGGTACGGTCCCGCCCGCGGGCACCTGGATCCGTACGGCGGCCAGCGCGCGGAAGGGGCCGCCCGCCGGGTCGAGCCGCAGCGCGGGGCCGCTGCCGGGGGTGGTGTCGAGGGCGGTGTCGATGGTCATTGCGAACATGGTGTTCCTTCTGTCGCTCGTGTGGTCGGGGAGGGGTCGGGGGAGGGGCAGTGGTCGGAGGTCGTGGCGGGGGTGCGGGGGCGCAGCAGCGCGGCGCACGGGCCGGGCCCGACGGCGGGTCGGAGTTCCACCGCGGTGTCCGTGGCTTCCAACAGCCCCTCCAGCACCCCCTCGTGGACCGCGCACACCACTTCGGGATGGGTGTGCACCAACCAGCCGTACGGGCAGTGGAGCAGCAACCGCCGGGCGTCGCCCGGCTCCCGGTGGGGCCGGAAGCCCAGGCGCGCCGTCAGCGCGAAGACCCGCTCCGCGGCGGGCGCCGCGGGCCGGTCCGCGGCGAGCCGCCGCCCCCACGCCCGTCCGGCGGACCGGGGCCCGGCGCGGTCCCCGGCGGCCGTCTTCGCGACCGCCTCGGCCAGGGCGTCCGCCAGGTCGCGGTAGACCTCGCAGCGGTCCTCGCCGCCGGATCCCGTGGCGGCGTACCGCAGGCGCGGCCGGCCCCGCCGCCGCTCCGGGCCCCGGAAAGGGGCGGAGGTCACCAGCCCCGCCTTGCCGAGCACCGCCAGGTGGTGGCGCACGGTGGCGGTGGAGAGGCCGGTGGCGGCGGTGAGTTCGGGGACGCTCGCCAGCGTGCCGTCGGCCTCGCGCAGCAACGCCAGCAAGCGGCGCCGCGAGGGGGCGGCCAAGGCGTGCTCGGCAGCGGTCATGCTCCGAATTTAAACGGCGCGGATCACCGGAAATACCGCGAAAGGTCCCCTCGGAGGGGGCCGAAGAGCCCGAGAACCGGGCGGGCGGAAGAGCCCGGAAAAACAGTTGGCGCGCCGACGCGGGCGCGCGATACCGTGAGCTCGTTCACGCCGAGTGGACCGGAACCGCCGCGTGCGGATCCGTATTTCACAGGAGGTGAGTCCATTGATGACGGTCGTTGCGCAGGGCACTGCCCGCACCCAGCAGCTCATCAATCTCATTCCTGTGGTCTCCGGCTGACCTTCACCTCATCCTCCGCGCGCGGTGCGCGCGTTCTGCCGGGGCCACCCTGTGAAGGGTTCCCCTTGACTTCCTCTGCCTTCCCGCAGATCGCTTCGCTCCAGCTTCCGCTCCCGCACGCCCTCGCCCCGTTCGGCTGGGACGACGCCTGGGCCACCGCATTCGCTCCGTACGCCGAGCAGGGCCTCGTGCCCGGCCGGGTCGTCCGCGTCGACCGCGGCCAGTGCGACGTCATGACCGCGGACGGGATCGTCCGCGCCGACACCGCCTTCGTCACCCCGCACGACCCGCTGCGGGTCATCTGCACCGGTGACTGGGCCGCCGTCGAGGCGGTCGGCTCCCCCCGTTACGTCAAGGCGTACCTGCCGCGCCGGACCGCCTTCGTACGGTCCACCTCGTCCCAGCGCTCCGAGGGCCAGATCCTCGCGGCCAACGTCGACCACGCGATCATCGCGGTCTCGCTCGCCGTCGAGCTCGACCTCGGCCGCATCGAACGCTTCCTCGCCCTCGCCTGGGAGTCCGGCGCGCAGCCGCTGGTCGTGCTGACCAAGGCGGACCTGGTGCCCGACCCGGTCACCCTGGCCCATCTCGTCCAGGACGTGGAGACCGCGGCTCCGGGCGTCGAGGTGCTCACCGTCTCCTCCCTCACCGGGGAGGGCACGGACGTCCTCACCGCGGTCGTCGGCTCCGGGACCAGCGTGCTGCTGGGCATCTCGGGCGCCGGCAAGTCCACCCTGGCCAACGCGCTGCTCGGCGAGGAGGTCATGGCGGTCCAGGCCGCCCGCGAGGTCGACGGCAAGGGCCGGCACACCACCACCACCCGCAACCTGCTCGCCCTGCCGGGCGGCGGGGTCCTGATCGACACCCCGGGGCTGCGCGGGGTCGGCCTCTTCGACGCGGAGGTGGGCGTCGGCCAGGTGTTCTCCGAGATCGAGGGGTTCGCCGCCGAGTGCCGTTTCCACGACTGCGCCCACGAGGCGGAGCCGGGGTGCGCGGTGCAGCGTGCGGTGGCGGAGGGCGCGCTTCCCGAGCGGCGGCTGGAGAGCTACCGCAAGCTCCTGCGGGAGAACCAGCGGATCGTGGCCAAGACCGATGCCAGGCTCCGTTCGGAGATCCGGCGCGACTGGCGGATGAAGTCCGCCGAGGGCCGTGCCAACCATGCCGCGAAGCGGGGCGGCCGCGCCTGACCCGTGGCGCCCGGTGCCGCCCGGGTGCCCCCCGACCCACCCTCCGGGGGCGCCTCAATCGCCGGCGGGGCTGGATCTGGCCCCGCCGGTACTTGGCGTCCGCCCTCCGGGGGCGCCTCAAACGCCGGCGGGGCTGGATCTGGGTCCGGGTGCCGAGAACGCCGGGTGGGGCGAGGTTTCAGCCTCGCCGGCGTTTGAGGCGCCCCCGGAGGGGCTCTGGGGACCGGCTACGGCTACGGCCGCGTGCTCACCAGGTCGTCCACCACCAGCGACAGCCGCGGGTTGCCCTGGAGGTTGCGCCACTTCACAGCCCGCGCCGCCGACCACATCGGGCTCGCGCCCCAGGGCGTCAGCCGCCCGTCGCCACCACTCCCAGCCACGCCCCCGTCACCAGCAGGCACGCGAACAGCTCCACCAGCACGCTCGTGCCGACCGCCCGCATCACCGCCCGCAGCGAGGTCACCGCCTCGCCGTGGCCGCCCAGGCGGCGGCGCTCGCACAGGTAGATGCCGCCCATGAAGCCCGGTACCGCGCCCAGCACGGGGACCAGGACGAAGCCGAGGAGGGCGCCCGCACCGGCGTACACCGCCATCCGGCGGGTGACGCCCACGCCCCGCAGTCTTCGTGGCGGCAGCTGCCACTTCACCACCTGCACCACCAGCAGCAGCGCCGTCGCCGAGACCAGCAGGGACCACGCGGGCGCCGTCCGCTCGTGCATGGCCCACCACAGCAGGCCGGCCCAGACCAGCAGCGTCCCCGGGACACCCGGCACCAGCACCCCGAGCACCCCGAGCAGCAGCACCAGGCCCACCAGGAGCAGCTGAGGCAGATCCATCTGATCAGCGTGACCGACCCGGGGCTATCGGGCCACCCAGCCCCGTTCGTACGCGTGCCAGCCGAGCTGCATCCGGGTCGTGACCCCGGCGGCCTCCATCAGGCCCTTCACCCGCCGCTGGACCGTCCGCAGCCCCAGTTCCAGGTGCTTGGCCACGCTCGCGTCGGTCATCCCCACCAGCAGCAGCGAGAGGATCTCCAGGTCCGTGGCGTCGGGGCCGCCGTCCGCCTCGTCGACCGTGCCGCCCGCCCCCAGCCGCAGCGGCAGCGCCTCGCGCCACACCGCCTCGAAGAGCCCCATCAGGGATTCCAGCAGCCCCGACGCGTGCACGACCAGCGCCGCGGGCTCCGCCGTCCGGGCCGTCAGCGGCACCATCGCCAGGCTCCGGTCCGCGATCACCAGCTTCGTCGGCACCTCGTCCGTCGCCCGGACCCGCTCGCCGCGGCCCAGCGCCGTCGAGGCCTCCCGCAGCCCCCTCGGCAGGGTCAGCACCTCGCGCTCGATCACCACGCGGTAGTCCACCCCGCGCACGCTGGCGTGCTCCTCCGCCTCGTTCTCCGTGCCCGTCATCACCTGCGGCCGCCCGGTCACCAGGGCGCACACCTCCTGCGTCGCGCCCAGCTGGAGCTGGACGAAGCGGTGCGCCACCGCGCTCGCCCCCGTGACCACCTCGACCAGGTCGTGGACGGCCGGTTCCGCCGCCTCCACCCGGTACTCCTCGGCCAGCAGCGCCGCCGCCAGTTCGGCCTGTTCCAGCTCGTGCCGCTGCTGGGTCAGCAGCGCCCCCAGCGCCACCCCGGGCGGCGCGGCCACCCAGCGGCCGGGCCGGGCCGAGGACTGCGCGGCCAGCCCCTGGCGCTCCAGGTGCCGCAGCGCCCGCTCCGTCTGCGGCACCGGCAGGGTCAGCCGGTGCGCGAGGTCGGGGACCTCCGCCGCTCCCAGCGCCACCAGCACGCGGTACGCCGACTCCTGGCCCTCGTCCAGGCCTATCGCACCCAGCAACCCGTCCACCCACTCTCCACCCGGTCCGCGGACACCCGCTCGTGGCGGGAAGCGGCCACGGCACAAACCCGCCGTGGACATCATCACCGCACCCCCTGCCGCTCTGCCAAGGTGACGCCACCGCAGCACCAACATCCGCTGGCCAGAAGCCATTTACGCGGCAGCTTTGCCGTGCAATGCGACCGTTGGCCGGAATTCACCTGGGGAGAGCGATGCGCCCGATATCGCGCACGGCGCTGGGAGCGGCCACCGCGGCCGTCCTGGCCGTCACTGCCGTCGGAACCTCGGCGGCGCAGCCGAGCGACGGCGGGCCGGCGAAGAGACCACTGACCGGGAGCGCGGCGGCGGCCCGCCAGAGCGCCGGGGCGGCGACCGTCACGCTGGTCACCGGCGACAAGATCCTGGTGTCCACGGACGCCGCGGGCCGCACCGCGGCCACCGCGCTGCCGCGCGAGGACGGCTCCCAGCCGCTCGTGCAGACCCGGCAGTCCGGCAAGGACGTCTACGTCTACCCCGAGAGCGCGGTCAAGGCGCTCGCGGCGGGCACGGTCGACGCGGAACTCTTCAACGTCACCGGCCTGATCCGGCAGGGCTACGACGACGCGCACGCCAAGAAGCTGCCCCTGATCGCGGTCTACGAAGGCCTGGACACGGCCCGCAGCGCCCCGGTCGCCCCGCGCGGCGCCGAGCGCTCGCTCGTCCTCGGCTCGATCGGCGCGGTCGCCCTCTCGGCCGACAAGGCGCAGGCGGCCACCTTCTGGTCGGACGTCACCGCCAAGGCCGCCGCCCGCACGCGCGGCGCGGGCGGCCTGAAGAAGCTGTGGCTGGACGGCAAGGTCCAGACGAACCTGGAGCGTTCGACCAAGCAGGTGGGCGCCACCGCCGCCTGGGCCGCCGGATACGACGGCAAGGGCACCAAGGTCGCCGTCCTCGACACGGGCGTGGACCTCGACCACCCCGACCTCAAGGGCCGGATCGTCGAGTCGAAGAACTTCACCGACTCCGACACCGACGCCGACCGCCAGGGCCACGGCACCCACACCACCTCCACCGTCGGCGGCTCCGGAGCCGCCAGCGGCGGCGCCAAGAAGGGCGTCGCGCCCGGCGCCGGGCTGCTCAGCGGCAAGGTCCTCAACGACTCCGGGTACGGCCAGGACTCCTGGATCATCGCGGGCATGGAATGGGCCGTCGAGAGCAAGGCCGACGTCGTCTCCATGAGCCTGGGCGACCCCTCCCAGACCGCCTGCGACGACCCGATGAGCGCCGCCGCCGAGAAGCTCGCCCAGAACAGCGGCACCCTCTTCGTCATCGCCGCGGGCAACAGCGGCCCCGGCGACAACACCGTCTCCTCGCCCGGTTGCGCGCCGAGCGTGCTGACCGTCGGCGCCGTCGACCGCGACGACAGCACCGCCTCCTTCTCCAGCCGCGGACCGGCCGGCCTCCAGCACACCCTCAAGCCGGAGATCGCCGCCCCCGGCGTCGACATCTCCGCCGCCAACATGGGCGGCCGCGGGGTGTACGCCTACCAGTCCATGTCCGGCACCTCGATGGCCACCCCGCACGTCGCGGGCGCCGCGGCCATCGTCAAGCAGCGCCACCCCGACTGGACCTCCCAGCAGATCAAGGCCGCGCTCGTCGGCTCCGCCGAGACCGCGATCCCGGGCGACGTCCGGGAGACCGGCGGCGGCCGGCTCGACGTGAAGCGGGCCATCGACACCGCCGTCACCTCCGCCCCCGCCGTACAGGGCGGCGCGTACAACTGGCCGCAGGACCGCAGCGACCGGAGCACCGTGGAGGTCCCGTACACCAACGCGGGCAAGACGCCGGTCACCCTCCGACTCGGCATCGAGCACCTCGCCGGCAACGACGGCTCGGCCGTCCGCAGCCAGGTCGCCCGCCTCGACCGGACCGCGGTGACCGTCCCCGCCGGAGCCACCGTCAAGGTGCCCCTCGCCCTCGACCCCGCGGCGCGCCTGGAGCGCGCCCAGTACGGCGACGTCACCGGCCGGGTGGTCGCCACCGGCCCCGGCGGCCTGCGGGTCTCGACCCCCTTCTCGCTGTACGTGGAGCCGGAGACCGTCACCCTGCGCGTCAAGCTCCTCGACCGTTCGGGCAGGCCCGCGGCCGGGCCGTCCTCGCTCGACGTCATCGGCACCGACGACGCCAGCGGTGAGCGCCGCTTCAACGACGGCTCCGCCGACCAGATCTACCGGCTGCGCCCGGGCTCGTACTTCCTCTCCTCCTTCGTCGCCACCCCGGACGCCGGGAGCACCGGCGACAACCCGATGGTCGACTCCCTCACCTACCTCGGCCGCCCGCAGGTCGAGGTGAAGAAGGACACCACGGTCGTCCTGGACGCCCGCACCGCCGGGCGCCTGGCGATCGACGCCGACCGGCCCACCGAGACCCGCGCCGCCACCCTCGCCTTCGCCCGCGACTGGGACCCGAACTGGCTGCACGCCGGCACCGCCATGGGCGGTCGCACCATCCGCGGGTTCTACGCCTCCGTCGAAGGCCGCGCCTCCGAGGGCGGCTTCGAGTTCGGCAGCTACTGGCGCCAGGCCGCGCCCCTGCTCGCCGAACTGAAGGTGGCCGGCGGCCCGACCCTGCACCCCATCACCGCCTCCACCGGCAGCGACAACCTCGACGGCCGGGGCAGCGCCCCGCTCGTCGACGCCGGCAACGGCACCCCCGAGGAGTTGGCCGCGGCCGGTGCCAAGGGCGCGATCGTGCTGGTGAAGACCGCTGACGGCTCGCTCTACGACCTCGCGAACAACGCGAAGGCGGCCGGCGCCAAGGCCGTCCTCGCCCACCGCGACGCCCCCGGCCGCTGGGTCGGCTTCAACGGCTACACCGGCGGCTCGCTGCCCGCGCTGTCCCTCGAGAGCGGCGAGGCGAAGGCCCTGCTGGCGCGGCTCGCGCGGGGCAAGGTCGCGCTGAGCTGGACGGGCACCGCGAAGAGCCCGTACGTCTACAACCTCGCCCAGATCGAGCAGGGTCCCCTGCGGGGCGAGCGGACCTACCGGGTGCGCGACCGCGACCTCGGGACCGTCCGGGCCGGCTACCGCGCGATGGGCGCCGCCTCCGCCTACATGGACCTGACCGCTGCCCACCGGCCGGGCGGGACCGCCGTCTCCTTCGGTTCCCTGGACACCGTCGCGGTCCCGGGGGAGCGCACCGAGTACTACAGCGCCGGGGACACGGCCTGGGACCACGCGGTCTCCAGCAGCTTCCCCTGGGGCGAGCTGATGACCGACCAGCAGCGGACCTACACCAAGGGCGCCCAGCGCTCCGAGAGCTGGTACGACGGGGTCATCGGCCCGGTCGGCGTGCGGGACACGAGCGGCAAGCCGGTGCTGGCCGCCGAGCGGCAGGGCAACCTGATCGGCTTCTCCTCCGCCATGTGGGGCGACAGCGGGCACTACGCGCTGCCGGGCTCCTTCGGTGACATCGGGGGCCTGACCCTGAAGCGGGACGGGGTGGAGCTCGGCTCCAGCTGGTACCCGAACGCCGGTGTCTTCGAGGTCCCGGCCGAGCCGGGCGCCTACGAGCTGACCCAGACCCTGGAGAAGATCGGCGGCCCGGCCCGGGACTGGCAGCGCTCGCAGGGCGTGCGGACCACCTGGTCCTTCCGCTCCGCGCTCGACGCCTCGGCGTACTCGACCCCGCTGCCGATCCTGTTCCCGGCGCTGACCCTGCCCGAGGACGGCCTCAAGACCGTCGCCGCACGGGGCGGACAGCGCATCGGGATCGCCGTCACCGGGCACGCGGGCTACGCGCCCGGCGCCCTCAAGAGCGTCAAGCTGTCCTACTCCTACGACAACGAGCACTGGTCCGCGGCCGCGGTGGCCGAGCAGGGCGGCCGCCGGAGCGCGGTCGTGGACCACACCGGCGCGAGCGGCAGGCCGGTCTCGCTGCGGATCGAGCTGACCGACGCGAAGGGCGCCACCGTCACCCAGATGGTCGGACGCGCGTACGACGTCCGCTAGTCCGTTCGTCGTCACGGGCCCCTTTCGGCGCGTTCCGCGTTTTCCCCCGCCCCGGGCGGCCGACACTAGGGGCATGAGTCAGCAGGGGGACGCGGACGACTGGTGGCAGAAGCTGTACGAGGACCCGGCCGGGCCGGAGCCGGGATCCGGCGGCCCCGGCTGCGGCCCCGTACCGGCCGATCCCGCCGACACGCTCGACAGCCGGTTCAGCTCGGCGTCGGTGCTGGTGCGGGACGTGGAGCCGGAGCCGGAGGCGGTGGCAGCACCCCTCGCGGCGCTACCGGCGCAGGCGGTGCCCGCGGCGGAGCGTGCGGCCCCCACCGGGTACGCGCTCGGGGACGTGGCGGTGCCGCCCGCGCCCCCGGAGCCCCCGCCCCCGCCGTCCGTGGCGCCGCCCGTGCTGCCGGAGCCGCGCCGGGCCGAACCGCGGCACGCGGATCCGCGCCGCCCCGCCGCGCAGCCGCCGAGCGCCGTCGCACCGCCCGCCGCGGAGCCCGCGCAGCGCCCCGAGGTGCGCCATCTGGGGGACCGGGCGCCGACGTACGCGGCCGAACCGGGCCCCCTGCCCGTGGCGGACCCGGCGGCCCTCCACGCCCTCGTGCCCGACACCGTGCTGGAAGGCGCCCGGCACGGGACCTACACCCTGCGGGCCGCCTCCGTGCGCGGGGACTCCGCCCGCTTCCGCGGCGAGAGCCGCCGCGACGTCCTGCTCACGGCCCGCTTCGGCGGCGGGGACGACGCGCTGGTGCTGATCGCCCTCGCGGGCGGGGACCGCGCGGCGCCCGGCGCCCAGGACGCCGCCGCCGAGGTCTGCCACTGGGTGGCCGCGGCCGTCGGCCGCAGCCAGGGCCGCCTCGGCGACGACATCCGGGCCGGTCGGCGCGACGCGCTGCGCTCGGGGCTGCAACGGCTCACCGACCGCGGGTACGGGCGGCTGCGGGCCCGCGCCGCCGAGCTCGGGCTGCCCGACGAGGAGTACACGGCCGGGCTGCGCGCGCTGCTCCTGCCGGTGGACCCCGAGTGCCGGACCAGGGTCTGCTTCGGCGCGGGGACGGGCGGGCTGTTCCGGCTGCGGGAGGGGTTGTGGCAGGACCTGGAACCGGTGGGGACCACCCTCCCGACGGTCGCGGCGCTGCCCGCCCCGGCCGCGCCCGCGGGCCAGGGCGTCCCGGGCGGCTTCCGCTTCCGCGCCACCGTGGCCCGGCCGGGGGACACCCTGCTGCTGTGTTCCGGCGGGCTCGCCGAACCGATGCGCGAGGAGGCGGCCCTGCCCGCCGAGCTGGCCGCCCGCTGGGCCGGGCAGGACCCGCCGGGCCTCGCGGCCTTCCTCGCGGACACCCAGCTCCGGCTCAAGGGGTACGCGGACGACCGCACCGCCGCCGCGGTCTGGGAGGCGTAACCGGCCCGGCCGTGCGTGGATGGGAGGCGCACACCGCACACCGCACGTCCGGCATCGCCGGACCGGAAGGGGCGCCCCTCCATGGCCAAGCAGAACGTGGCGGAGCAGTTCGTCGACATCCTCGTGCGCGCCGGGGTGCGCCGGATGTACGGGGTCGTCGGGGACAGCCTCAACCCGGTCGTCGACGCCATCCGGCGCACCGGTGACATCGAGTGGATCCAGGTCCGCCACGAGGAGACGGCCGCCTTCGCGGCCGGTGCCGAGGCCCAGATCACCGGGCGGCTCGCCGCCTGCGCGGGCTCCTGCGGCCCCGGCAACCTCCACCTGATCAACGGGCTCTACGACGCCCACCGCTCGATGGCTCCGGTCCTGGCCCTGGCCTCGCACATCCCCTCCAGCGAGATCGGCCTCGGCTACTTCCAGGAGACCCACCCCGACCAGCTCTTCCGCGAGTGCAGCCACTACAGCGAGCTGATCTCCAACCCGAAGCAGATGCCCCGGCTCCTGCAGAGCGCCGTCCAGCACGCCATCGGCCGCGGCGGGGTCAGCGTGGTCGCCCTGCCCGGGGACATCGCCTCGCTGCCCGCCCCGGAGAAGTCGGTGGAGCACGCGCTGGTGACCACCCGGCCGACGGTCCGACCCGGTGACGGGGAGATCGACGCGCTGGTCCGGATGATCGACGGAGCCGACAAGGTCACCCTCTTCTGCGGCAGCGGCACGGCCGGGGCGCACGCCGAGGTGATGGAGTTCGCGGGCCGGATCAAGTCACCGGTCGGGCACGCCCTGCGCGGCAAGGAATGGATCCAGTACGACAATCCCTACGACGTCGGCATGAGCGGGCTGCTCGGCTACGGCGCGGCCTACGAGGCCACCCACGAGTGCGACCTGCTGATCCTGCTCGGCACGGACTTCCCCTACAACGCTTTCCTGCCCGACGACGTCAAGATCGTCCAGGTGGACGTGCGGCCCGAACACCTCGGCCGCCGCTCGAAGTTGGACCTCGCGGTCTGGGGCGACGTACGCGAGACGCTGCGCTGCCTGAACGCCCGGGTCAAGGCCAAGACGGACCGCCGCTTCCTGGACCGGATGCTGAAGAAGCACGCGGACGCCCTGGAGGGCGTGGTCAAGGCGTACACGCGGAAGGTGGAGAAGCACACCCCGATCCATCCCGAGTACGTGGCCGCCGTCCTGGACGAACTCGCCGACGAGGACGCGGTGTTCACCGTGGACACGGGCATGTGCAACGTGTGGGCCGCGCGCTACCTCTCGCCGAACGGGAAGCGGCGCATCATCGGATCCTTCAGCCACGGCTCGATGGCCAATGCCCTCCCGCAGGCCATCGGAGCGCAGTTCGTCGACCGCGGCCGCCAGGTCGTCTCCATGTCGGGCGACGGCGGATTCTCGATGCTGATGGGGGACTTCCTCACGCTGGTGCAGTACGACCTCCCCGTCAAGGTCGTCCTCTTCAACAACTCCTCCCTGGGCATGGTCGAGTTGGAGATGCTCGTGTCCGGCCTGCCTTCGTACGGAACGACGAACCACAACCCGGACTTCGCCGCGATCGCCCGCGCGGCGGGGGCCTACGGCGTCCGGGTGGAGAAGCCCAAGCAGCTCGCCGGGGCCCTGCGGGACGCGTTCCGGCACAAGGGACCGGCCCTGGTCGACGTGGTGACCGACCCCAACGCCCTGTCGATCCCGCCGAAGATCAGCGCCGAGATGGTGACCGGCTTCGCCCTGTCCGCCAGCAAGATCGTGCTCGACGGCGGCGTCGGCCGGATGCTCCAGATGGCCCGCTCCAACCTCCGCAACGTGCCCAGGTCTTGAGCCCGAAAGGGGCGGCCGCGTGCCTTCCCGCCGTGGAGGAGTGGCCGCCCGCGGGAATGGGCACGATGCACAGCGACAGGGGGTGTCGTGAGCGGAAGCACGGGCGAGCACGAGAAGACCGTCGAGATCATCGGCCTTCGGATGAAGGAGTACGAATCCCTGCGGTCCGAAGTGGTCCAGAGGATCGGGGCCCGGCAACAACTGGCCGGATACGCCGGCGCGGCCACCGCCATCGCGGCTACGCTGGGCAGCGGCCTCGGGATCTGGCGGATCGCCGTGGTCGCGCTCGTGCTCCTGATCGCCTACCTGTACCTGCGGGACAGCAACGACGGCATCCAGCGGCTGGGCAAGCACCTGCGGTCCGTCGAGGACGACGTGAACGAACTGGCCCGCCGCGTGTACGGGCGCGATGTCCTCACGTGGGAGTCCGGTCGGCAGGCCGAACGCAACGGTGAGAAGAAGTTCTGGAAGGCCCTCGGGCGCTTCGGCGGCTGGCACCGCGACGAACCGCAGCCGCGGGTACCCGACCCGCGCGCCGAATCCGAAGACTAGAACGACGCTCGAACCGCGCGTCGAAGCGGCCGGGCCGGGTGGTCCCCGCCGCTCGAAACCGCGTCCCCGCCCGCGCGGCGGCCGTGCCTATCATGCTGCCCATGAGCCAGTTGCTGAGCCTGGAAACCCCGGACCACGCGCGCCCGGTGCGGCTTCGAACGGAGCGGGGGGTCTTCGCCGCCCTGGACGTTCCGGCCGCCGAGCACGCCCGCCCGCGGGGGACGGCCCTGCTCGTACCCGGCTTCATGGGCAGCAAGGAGGACTTCCTCCCCCTGCTGGCGGACCTGAGCGCCGACGGCGTACGCGTCGTGGCCATGGACGGCCGGGGCCAGTACGAGAGCGCCGACGCCTCGCCGGAGCCCTCGTACTCCCGGGACGACCTGGCCGGCGATCTGGTGGCCGTCACGCGTTGCCTGGACGCGGGTCCGGTCCACCTGCTGGGTCATTCGTACGGGGGAAGTCTCGCCCGCGCGGCGGTCATCGCCACGCAAGGGGACCCCTCCCTCTGGGCGTCGGTGACCCTGATGAACTTCGGTCCCGGCGTCGTCTCCCCCTGGCAGCGAGAACGCCTGCACCTGCTGCTCTCCGTCGTGGAATCGATGTCCCTCGCCGAGATCTGGCCGTTCGTGCGGAGCAAGGACGACGCGGCGCCCGAGGACGTCGAACGCTTCCTGGAGCGGCGGTGGATGAGCAACGACCCGCGCCATCTGGCGGCGCTCGCGCGGCAGATGCTGGACGAGACGGACACCACGGCCGACCTCGCCCGCACCTCCGTACCCGTGTCGGTGATCTCCGGTACCCCCGACGAGACCTGGGACCCGGCCGGGGTGGAGCGGATGGCCCGTCGGCTCGGCGCCACCTTCGTCCGGATCGAGGGGGGCGGACATTCCCCCAACGTGCACAAGCCCGCCGAAGTGGCGTCCGCCCTGCTCGACTTCTGGCCCGCCCGGCGCGGCGCGGCGGTGCCGTCCGTTTCGGGTGGCTAGTGCCGTGGCCGGAGGAGGGGTCAGCGGGCGGTGGCGAGGGCCGAGACGTCCACCTTGTACGGGGCGAAGTCGGCGTTGTTCTTGCAGCCCAGCTCCTCCCAGGTGCTGACCTTGGTGACCGGGTCGGTGCGGGTCAGGCGGAACTTGCAGGCGCCCTTGATGTACTGGCCCTTCACCCCGCCGGGGAAGTCGACCTCCTTGTTCCACAGGTACGGCGAGTTGTAGTTGTTCAGCCGCGCCGTGGCGTTCACGTCGATGCCGCCGGGGGCGTAGATCTCGTAGACCCAACCCGTCTTCTCCGCGCCGTAGGTGGCGAACTTCTGCGCCACCCACTTCTCGCAACTCGTGCTCAGGTGGGCGCTGCTCTGCCCGCCGCCCTTGACGATGTACTCGGCGAGGGGCGTCAACTGGCTGCCGCGCGGGGTGAAACCGGTGCGGAAGATCTCCTCGACGCCCTCCCGCGTGTCACCGCGCCACAGGACGTTGGTGTCGCTGCGCCACTGCCAGCGCTCGCCGTCCGCACCCGCCGCGACGTCGCGGCCGATGGAGCTGTCGGTCGTCGTGCGGTACCAGTCCCAGGGGCGGTAGTCGACGGTGGGCCCGCAGGGCATGGTCAACTCGTCGGCGAGCGCGCCGGGGGCGCCGGGGGCGGCGACGGCCGGTGTGATGGAGACGACGGAGACGAGGGAGAAGGCGGCGAGGAACCGGATTGCGCTCTGCAGCATGGTGGGGCCCATCGGTCGATCAACGTGACGGGCCCCTTTATAGGCGCGCTCGCGGCGCCCGAACGGGACGGAGCTGCCGGTTCCACCCGCACGGGTGGAACAGTCGTACCGCCTAAAGGATTCGCCTCCGGGACGCGCGGGACGCGCGGGACGGCCGGGGCGGAGAGCGGTGTGTTCACCGCGGATACGGGCATGTGCAATCCGGGGGTCGCGCGCTATCTTTCCTCGAACGGCGCTGACGGCGTCAAGTGGTCCCGGTGTCGGGCGACGGCGGTTTCTCGATGCCGAGGGGAGATTTACTCCCCCCGGTGCAGTACGACCTCCCCGTCGAAGTGGTCCTGTTCGACAGGTCGTCCTCGGGCATGGTCGAGCGGGAGATGTTGATTTCCGGCCGCCTTCGTACGGAACGACGAATCACCGTCCGGACCGCGCCGCGAGCGCCCCGGCGGCGGGGGAGCGGCGGGGCGCACGCGTGTCGGGCGCGCGGTGCCGAGCAGCTCACCGGGGCTCCGGGGGCGGATTCCGGCACGAGGGGCCTGCTCCGGTGGACGGGGCGACCGTCTCCGGCGCCCTGTCGGTTCCACCGAGGACCCGTACCGAAATGGTCACCGCTCTCGCACGTTCCGCCGGAAAGATCGCGTGCACCGGCGGGATCCGCCGGCTGATCCGGGTGGCTCGATCCAACCTCCTCAAGGTGCCGCGGAGTCGAGCTGGAAGGAGTGCGGATTCCCCCGGTGGGAAGAAGCCCTTCCGTAGGCCTGTTCGAGAGGGACTTCGGGATACGGAGGGCTGTCGCCGTGCGGGTGGGGGCGAACACCGGAAAGCTGTCGAGAAGAGGACGGCCCGAACCTCGGGAACCGTCGTCCACGGGCGACGGGAACGCGGGCGACACGCTGTGGATATCCCGCCGCGTGCGCCGGGCGGACCTGAAGGCGGTGGGCGAAGTGCGCAGGGCGTTACGGGAACTGCTCCGGCACCGCTGCCGGGGCGACGCGGCCGATGTGGCCGAACTGCTCACGACCGAACTCGTGACCAATGCCCTCGTCCACACCGATCAGGGGGCCGAGGTCTTCGCGGGCCTCACCGCCACCCGGCTGCGGGTGGAGGTACGGGACTACGCCGCACGCCACCCCAGACCGTTCGTACCGACCGCCGACGACGGTACGCACGGCCGGGGGCTGGTGCTGATCCAGGCCCTCGCCGACACCTGGGGAGTGGACTCCCTGGGCGGCTCCACCGGCAAGGTGGTGTGGTTCGAGATCGACGGGGGCGCCGACGCGACGTGGGCGGCGGAACCGGCCTGAGCGCCGCGCGCCCGGACCGCTACCGCCGCCACGGTGGCCGGTCAGCCGAACTGCTGCTCCAGGTCCTTCAACTTGCGCTCCAACGAGTCGAGTCGGGGGATGGTCTGGGTGTCGTCCTCGGCGGTGAGGTCCACCGTCCGGGACGCCGTCTCGGACGGATCGGCCCCGCCCACGGCCTGGAGCGACGGCCGCCGCCGCAGCGGGAGTTGACCCGCGTCGGTCGGAGCCGGCTCCCCGCCGATGGCGGGTGTGGAGCCCGCGGCCGCACCCGGTGCGCCCGCGAGTTCGTGTTCTTCCATGATGGTCTCCGGCAGTTGTCGGCCCCGTGAGCGGCCGAAGGCCCGGCTCTGCCGTCCCAGCGCCTTGATACGGGCCCGGTCGAGCCGGTTCTGGTCCCGCCTGCGGTGCCGGTCCTGCGCCTTCTCCCGCTTGTCCTCCCGGACTTCGTCGACCGCCTCGTCGAGCGTGCGCACGCCCTCCAGCAGCATCAACGACCAGGCGCCGAAGGTCTCCCGCGGAGCCCGCAGCCAACGCACGATCCGGATCTGCGGCAACGGCCTGGGAACCAGGCCCTGTTCGCGCAGCGCCGCCCGGCGGGTCTGCTTCAAGGCCCGGTCGAAGAGGACCGCCGCGGACAGCGACATCCCGGAGAAGAACTGCGGCGCGCCGTCGTGGCCGAAGCCCCTCGGTGCGTGCACCCAGTTGAACCAGGCCGCGGCCCCGGCGAAGAGCCACACCAGTATCCGCGACCCGAGGGCCGCGTCACCGTGGCTGGCCTCGCGGACGGCGAGCACCGAGCAGAACATGGCGGCGCCGTCGAGGCCGAAGGGGACCAAGTACTCCCAGCCTCCGGAGAGGTTGAGGTTCTGCCGCCCGAAACCGACCAGCCCGTGGAAGGAGAGCGCCGCGGCGACGGCGGCGCAGCAGAAGAGCAGGACGTAGGAGGCGGTGCCGTAGACGGCCTCCTTGCGGCGGCGGCGGTCCTCGCTGCGTTCCCAGCTGTCGTCCGACGCGGCCTTCTCGCCCTCGCGCTTGCTCTTCGCCAGCACCGCCACTGCCGCAAGTACGCCCAGGATCAACAGGCTGCCGGGCAGCAGCCAGTCCAGCGATATGTCGGTCAGTCTCATGCGGTGTCCCTTGCCTCGCGTATGCGGCTTTCCGGGCGCCATAGTGGCGGATCGCGCGAGGGCCGCACGCGGGTTTCGGGGCAAGAGGACGCCAACGGGGGGCGGGGCCCGCCGGATAGGGTGTTGTGGGTCGAACTGGCTCGCGTTCAGGGCCGATTGAGTTCGAATAACCCCACCCGAACGGGTGGCTTCGCCAGGGGCATCACGCCGCGACGGCCGCCGTCAGCCGGGCGACCCGGTCCGCGTCGCAGGTCCGGGGGCAGGTCACGCAGGCGGCCTCGGCGTCATCCGGGTGGATCGTGTAGAAGAGGCAGCAGCTGGCCCGGTCCCGGGTGGGCAGCTCCTCGCCCGCGGGTCCCGTCAGCACGCGGAAGCCGCTGCCGCCCGTGTACGGGGCGCTCGCGCCCGGCAGGAGCAGCTCCAGCTCGGCCATCGTGCGGCGCTCCTCGTCGAGCAGGGCCCCGATGTACCAGAGGCTCTCGACGACCTCGTCGGTCACCATGCCCCACAGCGCCCGGCGGCCGCGCCGCATCCGGGGGCCGAAGCCCTCCAGCACCGGCCCGAGGTGCTCGGCCACCGCGACCCGCACCCGCGCGCGCAGCGCCTCCTCGTCGGGCACGACCAGGGCCCCGGGGAGCTGGGCGGCCGGATCGTCCGGCAGGCACGCGAACCGTTCGATGCCGACGCTCATCCGACCGGCGGTCCGGTGGAAGGCGACCTGGCCCGGGGGCAGGTCCGGCACGCGCCGCGCGAGCAGCCACGGCGCCGTGATCAGCAGGCAGGCGGGCCACGCGTAGCGGTGCAGGCCGAAGCTGGCGATCACGTCGGGGCGGGCCCGGCGGCCGTGGTCCCGCAGCACCTGGGCCTCGTCCCACGCGAGGAAGGAGTCCAAGGCCGCGCCGCCCAGGGCGAGTTCGTCGGCGCCGACCCATCCGGCGCCGCGGGGCGGGGGAAGGTGCGCGGCGCGCTCGGTGACCCGCAGTCCGGGGAAGGCCGCGGAGAGGCGGGCGTAGGCGTCCGTGAAGGGGGAAGGGGGTGCCGTGACGGTCATGCGGGCCATGGGTGGTCCACCGAATCGCGCGATCGTTAACAGGTTAGCCTTACCTTACCTGATCTCGTGCGGTCCGTATCGTCGGCGACCGGCACCCGTCACCTATTCTCGGGAGGAACCCGCAGGCGGGGAGCGGAGCGGAGGAGGATCGAGTGCAGGACGCGGCCCGTGCCGGGGTGCCCGAGCAGGCCCGTGCGGAAGCCGGCGGCGACGGCGTCTGCGCGCGCCGTCCGGTGCTGCGCCATTCCGTCCGCGGCCAGGTCCTCGACGCGCTGCGCGCGGCACTGGTCGACGGCGCGCTCGTGCCCGGCGAGATCTACTCCGGGCCCGCGCTGGGGGAACGCTTCGGGGTCTCGGCCACGCCGGTGCGCGAGGCGATGCAGCAGCTGGCGATGGAGGGGGCGGTGGAATGCCTCCCGAACCGGGGCTTCCGGGTGATCGCCCCGACGCCGGGCGAGCTGGCCGAGCTGGCCGAGGTGCGGGCGCTGCTGGAGGTCCCCGTGATGCTGGGGCTGGTCCGCACGGCCGAACGGGCGTCCTGGGTCGCGCTGCGGCCGCTCGCCGAGGCCACCGTGCAGGCGGCGGAGGCGGGTGACCTGCCGGGGTACGCGGAGGCGGACCGGGCCTTCCACCGGGGGGTGCTGGGGCTGGCGGGCAACGGGCAGCTGCTGCGGGTCGCGGACGAGGTGCATCGGCGGGTGCAGTGGGCCCGGAGCCGGCGGTCGCTGCTGTGCACCGACGCGGCGCAGCACGTGGCGTTGCTGGACGCGCTGATCGACGCCGACGCGAGCACGGCCGACACCCTGATCCACGCCCACTTCGCCTGGCCCCCCCACTAGCCCCGCCCCCACCGGGCAGGTACCGGTCGCCACGACCTCCGGCGCGCCCTCAATCGCCGGGCGGGCTGGGCTTGGCCCACCCCAGCCACGCCGGGCGTCCCGGGCTTGGCCCACCCCAGCCCCGCCGGTGTTCGAGGCGTGGGGCGGAGTCCCGGGTGCCGGTCGACGTGGCCTCCGGCGGGCCCTCAATCGCCGGGCGGGCTGGATGTGGCGGGCTGGGTGTGCTGGCCCACTCCAGCCTCGCCGGCGTTTGAGGCGCGGGTCCGGGCGGAGCCCGGGGCGGGGCGGAGCCCCGTTGGTTGGTGCCGGTGGGCGGGGCCTCCGGCGGGCCCTCAAACGCCGGGCGGGCTGGATGTGGTCGGGGTCGGTCCGTCGGCCCCGCCGGGCGGGCTGGATTCGGCGGGCCGAGAGGGGCAGGCGGGTGGGCGCGGTGGGGTCTACCAGGTCCAGCGGAAGCCTGCCGCGGCGTTCTCCAGCGACGGCAGGAAGCGGTGCACGGCGGTCGTGTCGTCGAAGTCCACCGGCTCCTCGAACAGCACCCTGCCCCCGCTGTGGTCGTCCCACACCGCCCACCAGAGCTTGCGGGGCGGCCGGCCGGGGTCGAACTCGACGACGATGTCGACGTTCTCCGCCCGGGCGTGGGCGACCCGGCGGTACTCCACCGCGGGATCACCGGGGTCGAACCGCACGTCGTACTCCAGCGAGGCGACCTGCCCCTGACGCAGCGGGCGCGGGAGCGTGATCTCCAGCACCGGGGTGCTCCAGTCCCGCTCGTGCCGGGCGGTGACCCGGCCTCCGCGTTGCACCGCCACCTCGCTGGCGCCCGGGCAGAGGCGGTGCGGGAAGCTGTCCACGCCGTCCTCGCAGGCGATGATCGCCTGGGTGGTCCGGTGCCGGACGGGATACCCGCCCAGGCCTATGGACCGCCGCTCGAAGACCGAGACCGTACGGTGTCGCTGCCGGAGGGGCAGCCGCTGCTCGTCGCGCAGGGTGTTGATCAGCGGCGGATCCCGGCGGGCCGGGTCCTGGAAGCGCTCGCCCCGGAGCACGGCGCTGTCCGCCGGGGTCATGCGGAAGGCTCCGATGAACCAGTCCAGCGTCTGCGGGCTCAACACCTCGCCGTTCAGGGCGCGCTGCACCCGGTCCTTCAGCGCACGGGGCAACGCCCGGTCGGTGTCCGGCCGTTCGCCGGTCTCCCACAGGTGGAGCGCGATCACCTCGGCGACGGCCGCCTGGCTCACCCCCGCCGTCGGCCCGCTGCGCCGGGCCAGCGGGGTCCAACGGTCCCGGTACTCCACCCGCTGGAGCAGCAGTTGCCGGAGTACGGCGGCGGTCGCACCGGCGTGCGTGGGTGAAGGGCCGGCCGGACGGGAACGCACGGGACGGTCGCCACTCATCGTCGTTCACCCCAGGTCGCCGTGCGACGTCGTTCACCTCTGGTCGCCGTGCGACACGAGTGCGACAGCCAGCTTCTCCAATGGCACCGGACCGGAACCTCGCAACCCCCGGTCCCACCGCTTCGAAGCGTACCGGCGCCCCGGTCACCCGGCGAGGAGTTCGTCAGGATCGGTGCCGCCGTACGGAGACCGGGTGAGGAGGAGGCGGGAGCGATGTACGACGGACCTCAGGTGCGCGCCGAGGAACTGCTGGAGCGGCTCGGTCGGCCGACCGGGGGCCGGGTCGGGCTCGTCCCGCGCGGTGCGCGCGTCACGGGCTCGTTCGACCTGACCGCCCTGACGGTGGACCGGCCGATCGTGATCGAGGACTGCTGGTTCGAGGCTCCGGTGGTGCTCACGGATGCCAGGCTGCGCGGGATCCGGTTGTCCGGCTGCCGGATGCCCCGCCTGGAGGGCGACCGGGTGGTGGTGGACGGACTCCTCGACCTGGAGCGGATCCGTTGCCCCTCGGGGATCCGGCTCGACGCCGCGCGCCTCTTCGGCGGCTTGCGGCTGGTCGGCGCCGCCCTGGGCCCGCACGCCGATGGTGACGGCGACGCCGGCGGGGCGACCGGGGCCGGGGCCGGGGCCGCGTGGGACGGTACCGCGTGGGCCGGTGCGGGGATCGAGCTGGTCGGCCCGCTGGAGGCCGCCGGGATGCGGGCCACCGGCGGGGTACTGCTCGGCGGGGCGCGGCTCGGCGCGGTGGTCGACCTGATCGGCGCCCGCATCGAGCGGGCGGGCGCGGACGCGCTGGTCCTGGACCGCGCGGTGCTCGGCGAGCGGCTGCTGGCCCAGCGCCTGCGCGTCGACGGACGGATGCGACTGTACGACGCCACCGTGTCGGGGAGCGTCCACCTCTCCGGGGCGCGGCTGCACAACCCCGGTGGGATCGCCCTCGGCGCGGCCGGGGTCACGGTGCGCGGCGGGTTCTGGTGCGAGGAGTCCTTCACCGCACGGGGGGAGGTCCGGCTGGTCGGGGCCGAGCTGCGGGCCAACCTCTCGCTGGTCGGGGCGAGCCTCGACCACCCCGGCGGGAACGCCCTGGACCTCGGCAACGCCGCGGTCGGCGAGGTGGACGCCCGCGCGCTGGAGGTCCACCGGGGCGGCGTGTCGCTGCGCGGTGCGGTGATCCGTCACCGGCTCGACCTGACCGGCGCCCGCTTCGCCCCGCCGGGTTCCGACCCGGCCGCGCCGCCCGACCCGATCACCCCGCTGGACCTGCGCCTGCTCCAGGCGGGCGAGGTGGCGCTGTGCCCGGAGGCACCGGTCCGCTGCGCCGTCGCCCTGGACCACGCCCGGATCGGGCACCTGCACGACGACCCGGCCGCCTGGCCCGCGGAGCTGGTCCTGGACGGCCTCGTCTACGAAGCCCTCAGTCCGGTGCTCCCGGCGGCCCGGCGGCTGGCCTGGCTCGCCCTCGACGGCCACGCGTTCCGCCCGCAGCCGTACGAGCAACTGGCCGCGGCCTACGCCCGATCGGGTCTGCCGGACGAGGCGCGCGCCGTCCAGTACGCGAAGCAGCGCCGGTCGGGCCGGGCGCGTACGGGCCCCGCCCGGATCTGGGGAGCGGTGCAGGACGCCCTCGTGGGCTACGGCTACCGGCCCTGGCGCGCGCTGTGCTGGCTGGTGCTGGTGGTCGCCGGTTGCGGAACGGTCTTCGCCGCCCGCCCCCCTGCTCCGCTGGAGCCGGGGAAGGGGCCCGGATTCAACGGCTTCGCCTACGCGCTCGACCTCGTCCTGCCGTGGGTGGACCTGGGCCAGGAGCAGGCGTTCGTACCGGTCGGGGCGACGCGGTGGTTGGCGTTCGCGCTCATCGGGACCGGCTGGATCCTCGCCTCGGTGATCGCGGCCGCGGTCGCTCGCTCCGTCGCCCGCGGGTGACCCCCAGGTGGTCCGGCGGCGGTGCGACGCAAGCGCGACAACCGTGGGCTGTCGTGGTCCCCCCAGGCGGCCCGTGGCCGACGGATCCCGTTGAGAGGACGAGATGCTCCCGACGTCAATCTCCCCCGGTGCGCAGCGCCCGTGGTACGAACGCCCGCCCGACGCACCGCTGGTACGCGGGGACCGGGTCGACGACCGGCCGGTCATCGGCATGGCTTGCACCCCGGACGAGCCCCGGCACCGCTTGCTGGTGAAGGGGGAGGAGTGCCTGTCCGCGCCCCCGCACCGCGCGGTGCCGGACGGCGACGAGGCCGACGGCCCGGTGATCGAACGTACGGGCCCCGCACCGGCCGACCGGATCGCCGCCGACGACATGCGCAGCGCCGAGGAGCTGGCGCCCGGCCTGTCCGAGGCGGTCGACCTGGCGCTCTCCGTGATGGGGGTCGAAGGTCGGTTCATCCGCGCCCTCCTGGACGACGTCGACTCCGCCCGGCACCATGCCTGGCTGGTCGGGGGCACCGTGCGCGACCTCGTGGGCGACGGGGCGGGAGCCACACCCAACGACTTGGATTTCGCGGGCACGATGGCGCCCCACGCGATGCGCGACGCGATGGATCGCGGTCTGCGCGCCGAGGGGCTGGGGGACTACTACCTGATGGAGAACGAGATCAGCATGGTGTGCTCGGTGGCTCCCGTGCTCGGCGAGCCCCGGATCGTGGAGTACAAGCCCCTGGAGGTCAAGGGCTTCGCGTTCCCGGTGCACGGGGGCGACCTCGTCGACGACGTCACCTGCCGGGACCTCACCATCAACAGCCTGTACTACGACCACCGCCGCAAGATCGTCCTGGATCCCAGTGGCTGGGGCCTGCCCGACCTGCTGGCCGCCCCGCGGCGACTCCGGACGCCGTACGACGGTGACGATCCGCTACGGCGGGTGGCCGTCGTCATCCGGTTCCTGAAGTTCGCCTTCCGCATGCCCGACGCCGACCGGACCCCGTTCGCGGCCTGGGCCCGCGCCCTGCCCCCGGACCTGGCGGACCGGGTACCCGAGGAGAAGTGGCGGGCCTTGACCGGATTCTGGCGGCACTGCCTGCCCGGGGACCTCTCGGCGCGCGCCGTCGAGCTGGCGACGGCCGACCTCGGACCGGGCGCCGGCCGGGTCGCCCTGGTCCTCCACGAACGGAGCCGATGATGGCGCACAGGCCCCTCAGCAACTGGGTGATCGCCGTACGCCGCGACGGCGACGGCTTCGACCGGGTCCCCGGCGCGCTCGTCAACGACGGCGACGAGCGCGCCGACGCGCGCCACCTGGCTCGGTTCGCGACCGGCTGGCGCCGCGCGGCCCTGCCCTTGCCTGGCGGGGGGAGCGCCCTGGGCCTCGTCCGCTCCGACCACCCCGACGCCGCCGACCGGACCGCCCCCGCCGAGGCGGTCGTGGAGCTCACGGGATCCGCCCGGCCCGTCCCCGTCACCGCGTCCGGGGCCGACGTGCTCTCCTCGATCGAGGACCACTGGCCGCCGCGCGCCTTCGATCCGCCGACGTTCGCCGCCCTGGCGGCCGAACACGAGGACCTGCGCCACTTCCTGCTCGCCCGGCTGGTGGCCGAACACGGCGCGGGCGCCGAACCCGTCGCCGAGGTGTTCCACATCCTTCCGTGGCACCGGGTGGACGCCCTCGCCCGGGCCGTGACCTCGCTGATCGAGGACGGAGCGGGCGGTCCGCAGATCCGGCTGGGCTACGTCTTCGCCCCCGCGGGGTCGCGGTTCACCGCCGCGCTCGAACAGTTCGACCACGGCCTGCGGACCGGGGACCGCGCCGCGGCACGGACCGGCGCGGGCGCGCTCTGCGCCCGGCTGCTCCTGCTCGACCCCGACCGCCTACCGGCGACCACCCGGGACCGGTCGCGGGAACTGCTCGGGGTCCTGCACCTGTTCGACCCCTTCCTGCGGGCCAGCGCGCAGCGCGCGGACGTACACCTGGCCGCGGCCGACGACGGGTGGGACCCGGCCGAACTCAGCTCGGTCTTCGACCTCACCGCCGGAGCCACCCGGGAGGTGCGCCGGGTCCATGCCGCACTCGACCGGGAGCCGTTCGCCCTCCGGATCGCCGTCACGTCCACCGGCATCGTGGAGATCGACGTGGAGGCCGTGCTCCCGGCGGACGAGACCGAGCGGGCGACCGCGCTGTACGGCGGGATCCTGCTGCCCCTGCGGGTGACGGGCCTGCGCTCCGGTTCCCTGCTCCTGGTGGCCCTCGCGTTGCGGGGCGGCCGGCTGACCAGCAGGGTCACCGCACCCCTCGCGGAGCGGGCGACCGTACGGGTGGAGCAGGACGGGCCGCCCTTCGGCGCCGACGACCTGCCGCTGTGCGAGCCGTCCGTCGTGGCCGCCTCGGTCCGGGCGGCCGACGGCCGCACCCCGCGGGCCACCTGGAAGCACCTGGCGGAGGGCCTGCCGGTCGGACACCCGGTGCGGGTGGCGGTAGAGGAGGCGCTCCGATGACCGGACCCGACCCCGGGTCGCCTGCCGAAGACGGCTCCCTCGCCCAGGTCGTCGCGGCGCTCGCCGACGCCCCGGACGTGGGGCGAGACGCCCTCGTGCGGCTGCGCTCGGACCTCGTCGGCTCCTCCCGCCCGGCCGCCCGGTGGGTGGTCGAGCTGGTCGCCCGCGCCGACGCTGTGTCGCTGCGACGGCTGTACGAGGACACGAGCGCCCTGCACGAGGAGTTCGAGGAGCTGCTCGGGGCGACCACGCCGAGCGCGGTCGCCGCCCGGCTCCGGTCCGCCTCGGGCCTCGACGACGCCTTCGGCGACGACCAGCCCGCCACCCTGCACGCCCTGCGCGTGCTGGCCGGACTCGGCCTGGCCCTGGTGGGCGAAGGAACGTCGCAGGGACCGCTGGCGGCCGCCCTCGTCTGGTTCGAGCAGGCATGCTCGTCGCCCGCCACGACCGAGGTCCCCTGGTCGCCCGCGGACCTCGCGGCCGGGGACGACCGGCTGCTGCGCATGCTGGAAGCGCTGCGCGGCGCCGCGGCCGGTTCGGCCTCCTCCCCGGCGTCCTACACCACCGCGGTCACCCTCACTTGGCTGGCACGGGGCAGCGTCGGCAGGCTCGCGCGGGACACGGTCGCCGCGGGCGTGCTCTTCGACCGCGGAACGACCGGCGAGAGCGGTCTGCTCAAGGCGACCTACCTGCCCGGTCTGCCCTCCGCCCTGGTGCCGCACCCGGACCGGGCGGTGCTGTTCACCGCCGACGGGGAGTTCGGCGCGTCCCTGGACCGGGCGTGGCGGCTGGCGGGCGGTGACCGGATCGACGGGACCGTCCTGTGGTGCGTCGAGGACACTGAGGAACCGGTGCTCCGCATCGAGGACGGCTCCCTCGGCGCCGCGTTCGCGGTCGTGCTGGACGAGGTGCGCCGGGTGCGGAGGCCGCTGCCGAGCTGGTCCGGAGCGCTTCCTTGGCTCTGGCACTGGCTGCTGTGGCTGTTCCTGCTGCTCCGGCGGCTGCGCCCGGCCAACGCGGTGACGGGGCGCCTCGACGAACTGGGCGTCCTGCAGTCGGTCTCCGGGTACGAGCGCAAGCTCCGGGCGCCCGGCAAACGGCACCGGGTGATCGTCCCCTCGTACGACCGGGAGGCGGCGGCGCTCGCCGGCCAGGGGCTGGAGGCCGAGTACTCCCGAGCTGACATCGTGCCCGTCCTCACCTGGCAGAAAGCGGCGAGCAAGGCCCGCCAGTACAACCGGCGGGTCTCGCTCCAACTGGCGGCGGTCGTATCCGTCCTCGGTCTCCTGGGTGGGGTGGTGTACGCGACGCTCGCCAACGCGGACGCCCGGCGGGCCCGGATCGCCCGCCAGGTCGAGAGCCTGCTCAAGGAGTCCGCGGACCAGCGGCCGGACGATCCGCTGCTCGCGCTGCGCCTGGCACTGGCCGCCGACCGGATCGAGTCCAGCCCCCGGACCCGGAGCACCCTCGCCGAAGGCCTGCTGACCACCCGATACCGCGGTGAGCTGCCCAAGGCGGCGAAGGTGCCGAGCGCGATCGCCTACACCGGCGGGGGGCGGGTGCTGGCGGCCCTGGACGACGCGCAGGTCACCCTCTGGGACATCGGCGGACGCCGGGCGGTCGGCCGGATCCCGGCCCGCGCGGCGACCCCGGCGGCGTTCGCGGCATCTGTCGACGACTCCGTGGTGGCCGTCGGTCCGGCCGGCAGCACCGCCGTCGAGCTGTGGGACGTGCGCCGCCCCGAAGCACCGGTGCGGATCGCGACGGCCCCCGTCAAGCAGGAACTCTTGGCCGTCCGCCTCAGCGGCGACGGGCGGCGCATGGCGGTCCTGAGCGGTAGGGACACCTCTGACGACGACGCGAATGACGTCACGGTGTGGGACATCACCGACCGGGCCCGGCCGGCGCGCCTGACCACCGTCCCGGTCACGAACGGCCGGGCGGTGGCGCTGAACACCAAGGGCGACAGGCTCGCCGTGGCGGGTTGGTCGCAGGTCGACGTCATGAACCTCTCGGCCCCGGACCACCCCGTGAAGGCGGGGCACATCTCACCCGGCGAGGTCAACCCCCTCACCGACGTCGCCTTCGCCGCGGACTCGGACGCCTCCGTCTACACCGCCACGACGAGGCCTCTGGCAGCCGGGATCGGAGCGGGCAACCAGTTCGTGGAGGGATGGCAGATCGAATCCCCGCCAGAAGCCACCTCATTTGGGAAATTCGAGGGACAGGGCCAGATCCAGGTGGCCCCCACGGGCCTGTTGGCCACCGTCGGATACGACGGATCCGTGATCGTCGGTAAGCAGCGGCTGCGGCCCGACGGTGCCAAGGCCAGCTCCCGGATCCCGACGGGGAGCGACGGCCCGCCCCCCACGCTCGTTGCGATGGGCCCGGACGGCCGGACGGTGGCCACCATGGGCGCCGGCGCGGTGGTCCGCTTCTGGGACACGTCCGACCTGGTCGGCTTCACGGAGGTGAATGTGCCGAGCGGGTCCGGGATAGAGGCCTACGACCCCCGGCACGGCGTTCTCGCCACGGTCACGGGCTCCGGTCCCGGTACGAACACCAGGACCATCGTGCTGACCGAGGCGGCCGAGGGAGGGGGCTATCGCGAGCTGGCACAGTGGCGCACCACTGCCGGGGCCATCTGGCAGATGTCCTTCAGCCCGGACGGGCGGACCCTGGTGTTCGACCGTGGGAACGGCACGTTCGGACGGCTGGACGTCTCGCAGCCGCGGGCCCCCAAGGAGCTGGCCGACCTCCCTGCCGCGCTGGGGCCGACCATCGAGGGTGACCTGAGCGCCGACGGCAAGGTGCTCGCCACGAGCAGCGGCAGCCAGGTCACGCTCTGGGACCCCTCGGGCGACGTACCCGTCCGCGTGCTGGCCTTCGACGCCCTCGGCTCCGTGTCGTCGGCGCCGACCGCCTCGGTACTCGAGCCGATGGACGACGACGGGGCGCCCCTCGGCCCCGATGACGTGCGCGAGGACGGGGCCGGGGACGACGAGATGGAGTCCGCTTCCGGTCCGGCACCGATGGGCGGGCTGGCGACGCCCACGACAGGGCGGGCCTCCGCGAGTCCCGGCCAGGATGCGACCGAGGGGGACTCGGCGAGGGTACGGATCGCCTTCGCCCCGCGGGGCCGGATGCTGGCCGCCGCCGGAGCGGACGGGAGGATCGCCCTCTGGGACGTCTCCGATCCCCGAAGTCCCCGCAGGACCGCCCTGATCGAGGGTGCCGACGCCGAGGTGAGGACCGGGCGCCTCCTGTTCGGCGAGGACGGCGGCGTGCTGTTGGCGGGCATGAAGCGGTGGACGGTCAGCGATCCCCGGCACCCCCGGGCCGCCGCCGACCTCCCGCTCCCGGCGGGTCTGAGCCGGGTCGACGTGCTCGCCTACGGTCCGCACGGGGCGTGGGCGACCAGCCGGGAGCACTACGACGTCACGGTCTGGTACCTCGCGGACGGTCTGACCCCGGTCAAGGTCGGGCGGCAGATCCACACCGCTGCGCCGCACGATCGCTTCCTGCCGAGCGGGCGGGTGCTCACGGCCAGTGCCGACCAGACCCTGGTCCTGGACGGGGCGTGGATCAACGCGATCACCGCCGACCCGGCCGCGGTGGCCTGCCGTGCCGTCGGCCGGTCCTTCACCCGGGCGGAGTGGGCCGCCCGCGTCCCGGACGCGGACTACGCCGACGCCTGCGGGTGATCCCGGCCCGCCGGATTCCGGAGTGCCGGTCATCTGACCTCCGGCGCGCCCTCAATCGCCGGGCGGGCTGGATGTGGCGGGCTGGGTGTGCTGGCCCACTCCAGCCTCGCCGGGCGTCCCGGGCTTGGCCCACCCCAGCCTCGCCGGCGTTTGAGGCGCGGGTCCGGGCGGAGCCCGGGGCGGGGCGGAGCCCCGTTGGTTGGTGCCGGTCGGTGTGGCCTCCGGCGGGCCCTCAAACGCCGGGCGGGCTGGATGTGGCGGGGCCCCGAGCCCTGGGCGGGCTGGATGTGGCGGAGCCTCAAGTGCCCGGCGGGCTGGGTGTGGCGGGCCCGCGGGCCCTGGGCGGGTTGGGTGTGGCGGGCCCGCAGGCGCCGCCGGGGTCAGGCCGCCGGGGTCAGGTGGGCGGCTAGCCAGGTGGGGATGCCGCCCAGGAGGCGGAAGAGGCGTAGGGCCTCGGCGCGCAGTCGGGCGGCCTCCGGCTCCGGCTCGGCCTCCGCGAGCGCGGCCAGGGCGGGCGCGGTGCCCACCAGGAAGCCCAGTTCCTCCCGGATCCGGAGGGATTCCGCGAAGCCGTGACGGGCCTCCGCCAGTTCCCCGTCCCGGAGGGCGAGGCCGGCCAGGTGGCGCCAGGTGAAGGACAGGAGGAGGGTGTCGCCGTGCGCCGTGGCCCCCGCGTGGGCGCGCCGGTACGCCGGTCTGGCCGATTGCGGGGCGTCGGCCAGGTGCTCCGCCACCAGCCCCCGCCGGAAGTCCAGCAGCGGCCGCGTGGGCGATCCCGGGGCCAGCAGCGCCGCCGCCCGCCCCAGCGCGGAGCGCGCCTCGTCGGACCGGTCCCGCACGCCCAGCACCGTTGCCGCGTAGGCCAGTTGGCCGCGCTCGCAGGCGGCCGCGCCGCGTTCGTCGTCGTCCTGGGCGACCGCCTCGGCGATCCGCAGCGCGTCCTCCGCCTCGGCCCAGCCCTGCCCGGTGAACAGGCACCGTTCGACCAGTAGCGCGGTGCGCTGCACGGCAGGCCCGGCGCGGCCCGCGTGCGGGTCCAGCAGAGCCGCCGCGTCCGTCCAGCAGCCCCGCGAACGAAGTCGCCATATCGCCCGCTGGAGGGGGTCGTCCCCTCCGGTCATTCCGGCACCCGACATGGCGGTGTCCGCCACATTGCCCTCCCCGAAGCAGCCAAGCCAGCGCGCCGCCCGCGCCCTGGGGCGAAATGAGAGCACGGATCCACTTGATCGGCCAAGGGGTCGGGTGAACCTTTTCACAAAGTCCGGACACCTCGTCAGTCGCCCCGGCCGCCCGGCCGCCCCCCGCGCCGGGCCGCTGATCAGCTCATCCGCAGCGCCAGGAAGAAGTCCAGCTTGTCCTCCAGCCGCGAAAGATCGCGCGCCGTCAACTGCTCGATTCGTCCGACGCGGTACCGCAGCGTGTTGACGTGCAGGTGCAGCCGGGTCGCACAGCGGGTCCACGATCCGTCGCAGTCCAAGAACGCCTCCAGGGTCGGGATCAGCTCCGCCCGGTGGCGCCGGTCGTAGTCCCGCAGCGGGTCGAGCAGCCGCGCGGTGAAGGCGCGGCGCACGTCGTCCGGGACGAAGGGCAGCAGCAGGACGTGCGAGGCGAGCTCGTGGTGGCCCGCCGCGCAGACCCGGCCCGGACGGGCGGCCGCGACGCGGCGGGCGTGCCGGGCCTCCTCCAGCGCCCCGCGCAGCCCCTCGGCGGAGTGCACCGCCGCGCTGACGCCCAGGGTGAGCCGCCCGTCCTCGGCCAGACCGGCCGCCAGGGGCTCCCGTACGGCCGTCAGGAGCACGTCGGCGTGCAGGGCGGTGTCGGGGCCCTTGTCCTGCGCGGGCTCCCCGGAGTCCGCCGACAGCGCGGGCAGCGGTACGAGCGCGATCGCCTCGTCGCCCGCGTGGGCGACGGCGATCCGGTCGGAGGGCTCCGGACCCGACAGGGACGGGTCGACCAGGATCTCCTCCAGCAGCGACTGGGCCACCGGCCCGCCGGGGATGTCCCCGCCGTCCCAGTCGACCCGGGCCACCACGACCTGCCAGTGCGGGGCGGTGCCCAGCCCGGGCAGCAGCACGGGGGCCGCGACCCGCAGGCGGGCGGCGATCTCGGCGGGCGGAGCGCCCGTCTGGACCAGCTCCAGCACCTCCTGGGCCAGGCGCCGGCGCACGGTGCGGGCGGCGTCGCGCCGGTCCCGCTCGACGGCGATCAGCTGGGTGACGCCCTGGAGCAGGTCCAGCCGCTCGGCGGGCCAGTCGCTCGCGTCGGCCTCGACGGCCAGCAGCCAGTCCGACAGCACGCTCTCGCGCACGTCGCGGGCGGCCGGGCCGGTGCCCCGCCCGTGTCCCCTGATCGGGAAGAGCGAGTAGGTAATACCCTGGATGGAGATCCGGTGCGGGCCCCTGCGGCCGGTCCGGACCGCCGCCAGGTGTTCGCTGGCCAGCGCCGCGCAGATGCCGGGCGCCAGCGGTTCACCCGCCCCGGCGATCTGCCGTCCCGTGGGGGACAGCACCCAGGCGCGCAGATCGAGGTCCGTGGTGAGCAGATCGAGGACCACGTCGGGGCCACCGCCGGCGGGACCCGACGTCATCAGGCGCCGGTGGCGGTCCACGACGGCCGCGAGGTCGCCCGCGCGCTCCCCGGAGACCTGCCGTACGACGTACTCGGTGATCGTGGCGAATGCAACGTCCTCGTTCACGGCGAACAGCGGGAGCCGGTTGCGCCGACAGGCTGAAACCAGATCGTCCGGGATGTCTCCCAGCTCGGCCTCGCCGGCGGCCAGGCCCGCCACCCCGGCGCTCGCGAGCAGTCGTGCGAACGGCTCGGAGTCGTCCGAATTTCGCCGCCAGGCCAGGCCGGTCAGCACGAGTTCCCCGCCGGAGAGGTACCGGCTGGGATCCCTCAGGTCCGTCGTCATGACGCCCCGGACCGTGCGGTCCAGCTCCTCCTGGCCGCCCAGCAGCCGCAGCCCCAGCGCCTCGGTTTCCAGCAGTGCGCGCAGCCGCATGATGTCGCCGCCGATCTGTCTCGATGTTGCCGTTGGAAATCGGGCAGGTCAGTGCATCCTGCCTTTCATACGAATCTACAAGACGAGGGAGGCCGTCAGCCAACTCCTTCATGGTTTCGGTGACTGCACCCGGGGGACGCGCGGCTTGTGTACTGACTCCACACCGCGTTAACAGCACGTGAACGACCAGTCGAGGGTCTTTGGGCCCGCTGGCTTGAAGTGATCGACACGATGAAGAAGAAGAGAGCCGCACATGGACTTCCTTCGCCCCGCCAGCTGGGAGGAGGCGCTCGCCGCTAAGGCCGAGTACCCCTCAGCTGTGCCGATTGCGGGTGGCACCGATGTGATGGTCGAGATCAACTTCGACCACCGTCGGCCGGAGTACCTTCTGGACCTGAACCGCATCGGCCTCCTGCGGGAGTGGGAGGTCGGCGAGGATGTGGTCCGGCTCGGCGCTTCCGTCCCGTACACGCAGATCATGGAGAACCTCCGCACGGAGCTTCCCGGTCTCGCCCTGGCCTCGCACACGGTCGCCTCGCCGCAGATCCGTAACCGCGGCGGCGTCGGCGGCAACCTCGGTTGCGCCTCCCCGGCCGGCGACTCGCACCCCGCGCTGCTCGCCGCGGGCGCGCAGGTCGAGGTGGAGTCCGTACGCGGTTCCCGCCTGATCCCGATCGACGAGTTCTACACCGGTGTGAAGCGCAACGCGCTCGCCGCGGACGAGCTGATCAAGACCGTCCACATCGACAAGGCGGACGGCCCCCAGCAGTACTCCAAGGTCGGCTCCCGCAACGCGATGGTCATCGCGGTGTGCGCGTTCGGTCTGGCACTGCACCCGCAGACCCGCACGGTCCGCACCGGCATCGGCTCGGCCGCGCCGACCCCGATCCGTGCGAAGGCCGCCGAGGAGTTCCTGAACGCCGCGCTCGAAGAGGGCGGCTTCTGGGAGTCCGGCAAGGTCATCACCCCGTCGATCGCCAAGCAGTTCGGTGACCTCGCCTCCGGCGCGGCCAACCCGATCGACGACGTCCGCGGCACGGCGAAGTACCGCCGTCACGCGGTCGGCATCATGGCTCGCCGCCAGCTCGTCTGGACCTGGGAGCAGTACCGCGGTACCGGAAACGGCCGCTCGCTTGAAGGGGCTGCGTAATCATGCGCGTCAATTTCACTGTCAACGGCCGTCCGCAGGAAGCCGACGACGTCTGGGAGGGCGAGTCCCTCCTCTACGTCCTGCGCGAGCGCATGGGCCTGCCGGGTTCGAAGAACGCCTGTGAGCAGGGCGAGTGCGGTTCCTGCACCGTCCGCCTCGACGGCGTGCCGGTCTGTTCCTGTCTGGTCGCGGCCGGTCAGGTCGAGGGCCGCGACGTCGTGACCGTCGAGGGCCTGGCGGAGTTCGCCAAGCAGCGCGACGAGCACGGCCACGGCGGTGCCTGCGGCACCGGCGGCGGCTGCGGCGGCAAGGGCGGCGTCTCCCTGGACGCGGCCAAGCAGTGGCAGGCCAAGCCCTCCGACTCGCAGACCGGCGAGGGCGTCGAGCTCTCCAACATCCAGCAGGCGTTCATCGACGCCGGCGCCGTCCAGTGCGGTTTCTGCACCCCGGGCCTCCTGGTCCAGGCCGACGCGCTGCTGGAGGAGAACTCCTCCCCGTCCGACCAGGACATCCGCGAGGCCCTGTCCGGCAACCTCTGCCGCTGCACGGGCTACGAGAAGATCCTCGACGCGGTCCGCCTCGCGGCCGCCCGTCAGTCAGAGGCGGTCTGACCATGGCCCAGAACACGCGCACGGTCCCGGCCGGTACGCCGACCAACGTCACGCAGAAGCACAACAAGGGCGGCATCGGCGAGTCCACGCTGCGCCCCGACGGCACCCTCAAGGTGACCGGTGAGTTCGCCTACTCCTCGGACATGTGGCACGAGGACATGCTGTGGGGCCAGACGCTGCGCAGCACCGTCGCCCACGCCGAGATCGTCTCGATCGACATCTCCGAGGCCCTGGCGATGCCGGGCGTCTACTCGGTGCTGACGTACGACGACCTGCCCGCCGAGATGAAGAACTACGGCCTGGAGATCCAGGACACGCCGGTTCTCGCCAACGGCCGGGTACGCCACCACGGTGAGCCGGTCGCCCTCGTGGCCGCCGACCACCCGGAGACCGCCCGCCGCGCGGCCGCCAAGATCAAGATCGACTACAAGGAGCTGCCGCTCGTCACGGACGAGGCCTCCGCCCTCGCCCCCGGCGCGCCGCTGATCCACGAGGGCCGCGACGACCACCACATCGGTCACGTCCCGCACCCGAACATCGTGCACCGCCAGCCGATCATCCGCGGCAACGTGGAAGAGGCCCGCAAGCGCGCCGACGTCATCGTCGAGGGCGAGTACACCTTCGGCATGCAGGACCAGGCCTTCCTCGGCCCGGAGTCCGGCCTGGCCGTCCCGTCCGAGGACGGCGGCGTCGAGCTGTACGTCGCGACCCAGTGGCTGCACTCGGACCTCGGGCAGATCGCCCCGGTCCTGGGCCTGCCGCCGGAGAAGGTCCGCATGACGCTCTCGGGCGTCGGCGGTGCCTTCGGCGGCCGCGAGGACATCTCGATGCAGATCCACGCCTGCCTGCTGGCCCTGGCCACGAACAAGCCGGTCAAGATCGTCTACAACCGGTTCGAGTCCTTCTTCGGTCACGTGCACCGCCACCCGGCGAAGCTCTACTACGAGCACGGCGCGACCAAGGACGGCAAGCTCACGCACATGAAGTGCAAGATCGTCCTGGACGGCGGCGCGTACGCGTCCGCCTCCCCGGCGGTCGTGGGCAACGCGTCCTCCCTCTCGGTGGGTCCGTACGTCCTGGAGGACGTGGACATCGAGGCGATCGCGCTCTACACGAACAACCCGCCCTGCGGCGCGATGCGCGGCTTCGGCGCCGTCCAGGCCTGCTTCGCCTACGAGGCGCAGATGGACAAGCTCGCGGCGAAGCTGGGCATGGACCCGGTCGAGTTCCGCCAGCTGAACGCCATGGAGATGGGCACGGTCATGCCGACCGGCCAGGTCGTGGACGCGCCGGCGCCGGTCGCCGAGCTGCTGCGCCGGGTCAAGGCCCGCCCGCTGCCGCCCGAGCGCCAGTGGGAGACCGCGGGCGAGGGCGCGGACGTCCGCGCGCTGCCCGGCGGCCTCTCCAACACCACGCACGGCGAGAACGTCGTCCGCGGCGTCGGCTACGCGGTCGGCATCAAGAACGTCGGCTTCTCCGAGGGCTTCGACGACTACTCCACCGCCCGCGTGCGCCTGGAGGTCATCAACGGCGAGGCCGTCGCGATGGTCCACACGGCCATGGCGGAGGTCGGCCAGGGCGGCATCACCGTCCACGCGCAGATCGCCCGCACCGAGCTGGGCGTCACGCAGGTGACCATCCACCCGGCCGACACGCAGGTCGGCTCCGCCGGTTCCACGTCCGCCTCGCGGCAGACGTACATGACCGGTGGCGCCGTGAAGAACACCTGCGAGGCCGTCCGCGAGGCGCTCCTGGAGATCGGCCGTCGCAAGAACGGCTCCTTCCACCCCGCGTGGGCCACCGCCGAGCTGCTGCTCGAAGGCGGCAAGATCGTCACCGACGGCGGCGAGGTCCTCGCGGACATCGCCGAGATCCTCGAGGACGAGGCCATCGACCTCGAGCTCGAGTACCGCCACCACCCCACCGTCCCCTTCGACCTGGTCACCGGTCAGGGCAACGGGCACGTCCAGTACACCTTCGCCGCGCACCGCGCGGTGGTCGAGGTGGACACCGAGCTGGGTCTGGTCAAGGTCGTCGAACTCGCGACCGCGCAGGACGTCGGCAAGGCGCTGAACATGCTCTCGGTGGTCGGCCAGATCCAGGGTGGCACCACCCAGGGCCTGGGCGTGGCGATCATGGAAGAGATCATCGTGGACCCGAAGACCGCGAAGGTGCGCAACCCCTCCTTCACGGACTACCTGATCCCGACCATCCTCGACACCCCGACCATCCCGGTCGACGTCCTGGAGCTCGCCGACCCGAAGGCCCCCTACGGCCTCCGCGGCATGGGCGAGGCCCCGACCCTCTCGTCCACCCCGGCCGTCATCGCGGCGATCCGGCAGGCGACGGGTCTGGACATCAACAAGACCCCCATCCGTCCCGAGATGCTCACCGGAACCCTCTAGGGATTCCGGTCCCCCTGGGACCACGACTCTCCGGGCGGTGTGACGAGGGAACGTCACACTTGCCGGTCGCACCGCCCGGAGTACGAAGTACCGCACCGCTCGCGGTCCGCTTCACCCGCAGTACCGGAAGTACCGCAGTACCGGAAGTACCGCAGCACCTGCAACAACAGCAGTAACCGCAGTACCAGCAGTTATAGGCAGTACCAGTGGTAACGAAGTAGCAGCAGTACAAGAGCAGCTCACTTGCTTCGTCTCGGGCCGTCCCCCGGGTCGTGCAGCCAAACGCACCATCCCAAATCCCGCGTCTCCAATCTTTTCTGCGGGTGCCCCTTTGAACCTTGGGAGTTAGGCACCATGACCCAATCGTCTGTGGAGCCCAAGACCACCGCGGAAGAGGCCGGCGACGGCTCTCTCAACCCCGCCGGGCGTTCTTGGCTCGACCGGTACTTTCACATAACGCACCGCGGATCCACCGTCTCGCGAGAAGTGCGCGGCGGCGTCACCACCTTCATGGCGATGGCGTACATCCTCCTGCTCAACCCCCTGATCCTTTCGGGCAAGGACGTCGCGGGCGACACCCTGAGCCAGAAGGCCCTGATCACGGCCACGGCCTTCGCCGCCGCCCTGACCACCCTCCTGATGGGCTTCATCGGCAAGGTGCCGCTGGCCCTCGCCGCCGGCCTCTCCGTCTCCGGTGTGCTCTCCTCGCAGGTCGTGCCCCACATGACCTGGCCGCAGGCCATGGGCATGTGCGTCATGTACGGCGTGGTGATCTGTCTCCTGGTCGTCACCGGCCTCCGCGAGATGATCATGAACGCGATCCCCCTCGCGCTCAAGCACGCCATCACCATGGGCATCGGCATGTTCGTCGCCCTCATCGGCCTCGTGAAGGCCGGCTTCGTGGGCCACGGCTCCGAATTCGGTCCCCCCGTGAGCCTGGGCGCGACCGGCGAGCTCGCCGGTTGGCCCGTCCTGATCTTCGCCGTGACCCTGCTCACCATCTTCATGCTGCAGGCACGCAAGGTTCCCGGCGCGATCCTGATCGGCATCGTCTCCGGAACCGTCCTCGCGGTCATCCTCAACGCCGTGGCGGACATCGACCCCAAGGCGTGGCGCAGCGGCGCCCCGGAGCTCACCGGCTCCGCGGTCTCCATGCCGGACTTCTCGCTCTTCGGCAAGGTCGAGTTCGGCGGCTGGGGCGACGTCGGCGTGATGACGGTCGGCATGATCGTCTTCACCCTGGTGCTGGCCGGCTTCTTCGACGCGATGGCCACCATCATCGGCGTCGGCACCGAGGCCAAGCTCGCCGACGACAAGGGCCGCATGCCGGGCCTGTCCAAGGCGCTGTTCATCGACGGTGCCGGTGGCGCCATCGGCGGCATCGCGGGCGGCTCCGGCCAGACCGTGTTCGTCGAGTCCGCGACCGGCGTCGGCGAGGGTGCCCGTACGGGCTTCGCCTCCGTCATCTCGGGTCTGCTCTTCGCGGCCTGCCTCTTCTTCACCCCGATCACCCAGATCGTCCCCGGTGAGGTCGCCTCGGCCGCGCTGGTGGTCATCGGCGCGATGATGATGCAGAACGCCCGCCACGTGGACTGGTCCGACACGGCCACCGCCATCCCGGTCTTCCTGACCGTCGTGCTCATGCCCTTCACGTACTCGATCACCGCTGGTGTCGCCGCCGGTGTCATCTCGTTCGTGGCCATCAAGGTGGCGCAGGGCAAGGCCCGCGAGATCGGTGGCTTCATGTGGGCGCTGACCGTGATCTTCGTGGTCTTCTACGCGCTCCACCCGATCGAGGGCTGGCTCGGCGTCAGCTGAGCCGTCCCGACCTGACGTACGACTCCTGAACCCTCCACGCAATCCCGTCACCGGAAACCGAACCTCCGAGGAGGCCGCAATGCTGGACATCGCCGAAGAACTCAACCGGTGGGTCGAGCAGGGACGTGACTTCGCCGTCGCCACGGTCGTGGCGGTCGGCGGCAGCGCGCCCCGGCAGCCCGGAGCGGCCCTCGCCGTCGACAGCGAGGGCACCGCGATCGGTTCGGTCTCCGGCGGGTGCGTGGAGGGCGCGGTGTACGAGCTGTGCCAGCAGGCGCTCGAAGACGGCGAAACCGTCCAGGAGCGCTTCGGTTACAGCGACGACGATGCCTTCGCCGTGGGTCTGACCTGCGGCGGAATCATCGACATCCTGGTCACCCCGCTCCCCTTGAACTCCCCGGCCCGCGCCGTCTTTGAGGCCGCGCTGGCCGCCGCCGCCAAGGGCGAGGCGGCCGCGATCGCCCGGATCGCCGACGGTCCCGCCGAGCTGATGGGCCGGGCGATCCTGGTCCGCTCCGAGGGCCCCTACGAGGGGACGCTCGGCGGACACCCCGAGCTGGACCGCACGGTGGCCGAAGAGGCCCGCGCGCTGCTGGACGCCGGTCGCACCGCGACCCTGGAGATGGGCGCCGACGGGCGGCTCTGCGGCCGCCCCATCACCGTCCTGGTCGAGTCGAGCGTGCCGCCGCCGCGGATGATCGTCTTCGGTGCCATCGACTTCGCCTCCGCGCTCGTGCGGGTGGGCAAGTTCCTCGGCTACCACGTCACGGTGTGCGACGCGCGGCCCGTGTTCGCTACGAAGAACCGTTTCCCCGAGGCCGACGAGATCGTGGTCGACTGGCCGCACCGGTACTTGGCGGACACCTCGGTGGACGCCCGTACCGTCCTGTGCGTGCTGACGCACGACGCCAAGTTCGACGTCCCGCTGCTCGAACTGGCCCTGAAGCTGCCGGTGGCCTACGTCGGCGCGATGGGATCGCGGCGCACGCACGAGGACCGCAACGCCCGGCTGCGCGAGGTCGGCGTCACCGAGCTGGAGCTGGCGCGGCTGCGCTCGCCCATCGGCCTTGACCTGGGCGCCCGTTCCCCCGAGGAGACGGCCCTGTCCATCGCCGCCGAGATCGTCGCCAGCCGACGCGGCGGCAGCGGGCGCGCCCTCACCGGCGCGCACACCCCGATCCACCACGACGGCTCGGCCGCCGTCGTCGGCCGGATAGGCGTCGTCGCTTGAAGCGGTGACCACTGATCCACGAACCGAGCGAAGGACGTGGCCCCGCGGGGGTTGCGTCCTTTTGCCGTTCCCCCTATTTTACCCGCCGGTAACAGCGCTTCCCCACACCGGAGTTGAGCGAATGTCTCGGACCTCCTCCTTACGCGTCCTGTCGGCCGTCTGCGCCCTGGCCGCGGCCCTGCTCGCGGCGGGCCCGGCACCCGCGGCCGCCACCGCCACCGCCGACCCCACCGCCCTGCGGGAGGTCCTCTTCGTCGGGAACAACTGGGAGGGGACCGCCGACGTGCTCGCCTCCACCGGGGCGCTCGACAAGATCGGCCGGATCAACGTGATCCCGGACAAGGAGGAGCGGCTCCGGGAGATCTACCTCAACCCGGTCAAGCTCGGCTTCTTCCTGGGGATCCGCAACACCGCGGGCGAGGGCCACGACCAGTTCGTGGACGACATGTACACCACCCCGGACGGCAGCGCCGTCGTCGTCTCCCGCCCCAGCTTCGCCGACGTCGTCTCCGTCGACGTGCGGACGGGCCGGATCAACTGGCGCTTCCCGGTCGCGGGCCACCGGGCCGACCACATGGCGGTGTCGCCGGACGGGACCCGGGTCGCGGTCTCCGCCTCCACCGCCAACACCGTGCACGTCCTGGACATCGCCACCGGACGCCAGCTCGGCTCCTTCGCCACCGGCGACAAGCCGCACGAGAACACCTTCACCCACGACGGCCGGTACCTGTGGAACAGCTCCATCGGGGACGTGACCTCCGAGCTGGACGCGCCCTGGCTGGACTGGACGAAGGGCGACCGGAAGATCACGGTCGTCGACGCCCAGACCTTCCGCACCGTCCGCGTGATCGACATGCGCGCGCGGCTCGACGCCTTCGGCCGCTCGGACCTCTCTGACGCGGTCCGCCCCATGTCCTTCAGCCCCGACGAGTCGAAGCTCTACTTCCAGGTGTCCTTCTTCAACGGCTTCCTGGAGTACGACGTGGCCACCGACCGGATCACCCGGATCAAGACCCTCCCCGTGAACCCGGCCACCAACGGCGACCGCACGACCTGGGTCAACGACTCCCGCCACCACGGCATGTCGATGAGCCCCGACGGCGCCAAGCTCTGCATCGCGGGAACCATGGACGACTACGCGACGATCGTGGACCGGGCGACCCTCACCGAAGGCCCCCTGGTCCCCGCCGACAAGCCGTACTGGGCCACGGTCGACGGGGACGGGACCGGCTGCGTGATCTCCGAGAGCGGCGCCGACCGGGTCACGGCCATCGACTTCGCCACCGGGACCAAGCGGGTCTCCGTCCCGGTCGGGGACCACCCGCAGCGCGTCCGGCTCGCCCACGTCCCGGCGCTCTGGACGGGCCCGGCCGCGCACTGACCGGAGCGAGCGGGGCGAACGGCGCCGAACGGGGCGGACCCACACGGGTTGCTCCGTTCGGCCGCCCGGGTAACGGCGCTTGACCCGGGCGCCGCGGCTGCGCGAGCGTCGTGGGGCATGCGCCACCGACACCTCGCCCGTACGGGCCTGCTCGTCGCCGTCCTCGCCGTGCTCACCGCACCGGCGTCCGCGGCCACGTCGTACGGCCCCGCCCCCTTCCTCCCGCCCGGCCCCGCCGCGTCCCCCGCGACCGGGCCGGTCCGGGCCGCCTCCGGTCCGGGCCGGCCGCTCTTCGCCCCCGCCGCCGACCCCGGGGCCGCCCGCCAGGCCCGGGAGCTGATCGCCGCCGGGCACCCGCGGGAGGCGGCCGGGATCACCGCGATGGCCGCCACCCCGCACGCCGTCTGGCTCGGCGACCAGAGCCCCGCCCGCGCGGAGGCCCGGGCGCGGGCCGTGACCACGCAGGCCGCCCGGCAGGGGGAGCTGCCCGTGCTGGCGCTCTACAACGTGCCGGGCCGGGACTGCTCCCAGTACTCCGCGGGCGGTGCCACCGACAGCGCGGCCTACCGGGCCTGGATCGACGGGGTCGTGCGGGGGATCGCCGACCGTCCGGTGAGCGTGGTCCTGGAGCCCGATTCCCTCGCCCTGTTGCCCCGCGAGTGCGCACCGGCCGCGGGTGGCGCGGGCGCGGGCCCGGCCGACGAGCCGGGCCGGACGCGGACCGCCGCCCGCTACGCGGAGATCGGGTACGCGGTCCGGGCCCTGGCGGCCGGGCCCGCCACCGACGTGTACCTCGACACGGGACACGCCGCCTGGCACACCGTCAACACCATCGTGCCCCGGCTCCGTCAGGCGGGCGTGGCCGGAGCCACCGGCTTCGCCGTCAACGTCTCCAACTACCACTCCGACGAGGCCGGCAGCTGGTTCGCCACCCTCGTCTCGGCCTGCCTGGTCCACGTCGAGGCGGGCGGCCGCGTCGCCGACTGCCCCGACCAGTGGCGCCCGCGCGCCGAGGCCCGGGCCTGGCTCGCCGCGCACCTCGACGCCGCCGCCCGGGCCCGGATGAAGCACTACGTCAGCGACACCAGCCGCAACGGCCGGGGAGCCTGGACCGCCCCCGCGGGCAAGTACCGGGAGCCGCAGGAGTGGTGCAACCCGCCCGGCCGCGGCCTCGGCGCCCGCCCGACCACGGACACCGGCGACCCGCTGGAGGACGCCCGGCTCTGGATCAAGACACCCGGCGCGTCCGACGGGAACTGCCTGCGCGGCACCGCCGGTCCGCTCGACCCCGAGCGCGCGGTCGTCGATCCCAAGGCGGGGGACTGGTTCCCGGATCAGGCACTCGAACTCGTCAGGCAGGCGAATCCAGCCATTTTGAGGTGACCAGTCCGCAATGAGCGATTAGTCTCCCGATCATGGTGGACATGCGTGCGGAGCGGAGCGGAGACAAGTCGGTGGAGATTCGTGAGGTGCCCGAGGCGGATCTCGACCGCGCCCTGGAACTCGCGTACATGGTCTTCCACGACCGCCCCGGGAAGGAGGTGCGCGAGCACCATCACACGATGCTGCTCGGGTGCGAGCGGCTCGCCGCCTACGACGGGGACGTGCTGGTCGGCTTCATGGCCGCGCACGACTTCCGGCTCTCGGTGCCCGGGGCGGACCTGCCCTGCCCCGGACTCACCTTCGTCTCCGTCGCCCCCACCCACCGGCGCCGCGGCGTCCTGACCGCGCTGATGGAGGAGATGCTGCGCCGCACGGCCGCCGCGGGGCGGCCCGTCGCCGCGCTGTGGGCCTCCGAATCCCTCATCTACGGCCGCTTCGGCTACGGCTCGGCGACCCGCGGCGCCACCATCGAGATCGACTCCACCCGCCCGCTCGCCCTGCGCATCACCCCCGACGGGCGCCCGCTGCGCCTGATCGACCCGGTCGACGCCCCGGCCGTCCTCGGCCCCTACCACGAGGCCTCCCGGGTCGCGCGGGCCGGACGCCCGACCCGGGACGCCTACCGCTGGCGCGAGGAGTGGCTGCGGGAGGAGGACGAGGAGGACGAGGAGCTGAGCCCGCCGCGGATCATCGGGGTGGGGGAGGCGGGGCACCCCCTCGCCGGGTACGTCCTCTACCGCACGAAGCCGGAGGACGACAGCGGTCCCCTCAAGGTCCCCGGACTGGTCCAGGTCTACGAACTGGAAGCGGACACCCCGGCCGTGGCCGCCGCCCTGTGGAGCTGCCTGGCCGCCCTGGACCTGACCGGCCGGGTGGTCGCCTGGGGCCGCCCGGTCGACGACCCGCTGCTGCACTTCGCCGCCGACCGCGACCAGGTGCGGGTGACCGGCGAGTTCCCGGCGCTGTGGCTGCGGCTCGTCGACGTACGGGCGGCGCTGACCGCCCGCAGCTGGGCGGCGCCCGTCGATCTGGTGCTGGAGGTGGCCGACGTACGCCTGCCCGCCAACGCGGGTCGGTTCCGTCTGGCGGCCGGGCCGGACGGGGCGACGTACGAGGCCACCGGAGCGGCCGCGGACCTGGCGCTCGACGTCCGCGACCTGGCGGCCTGCTACCTCGGCGGGACCCGGGTCGTGGAACTGGTCTGCGCCGGGCTCGCCGAGGAGCGGACGGCGGGCGCGGCGGCGGCCCTGGACGACGCCCTGCGCACCCGGTTGTCACCGCACACCGCCGACGAGTTCTAGCCCTCTCGGGCCCCCGGGATCAGGAGGTCGGGGCGGTCCTGAGCGAGTCGATCGCCCTGACCGCCGACATCCCGAAGTCCGGTCCCCACGGGGGGAGTCCACCGGTCGAGTGCGGCCCCTGCGGCTCCGCCGCGGGCCGGTCCAGGTCCTCCTCGCGGTAACGCCGGGCCTTCTGGTGCCAGTTCAAGATGCCCGCGAGCCAGTCCTCCAGCTCCCGCACGTAGTCCTCGAGTCCGGCCCGGGCCCGCCCGTCGAGCTTCCAGTCGTCGTAGAGGAGCGGCAGCTGGGTCCGCGCGATGTGCTCGAACTCCTCGGTGCGCTGGGTCTGGAGCGCGTGGCAGATGTGCAGCGCCCTGGCGTAGTCGATGTCGAAGAAGTTCCGGGTGACGAGCACGTAGTTGTGCACCTCGCCCTCGACCTCGATCTCCTTCTGGTAGGAGAAGATGTCGTTGATCAGGCAGGCCGCGTCGGCCGCCGCGTTCTCCAGGGAGCGGATGGTCCCCGACCGGTAGATCTCCTCGGGGATGCCGCGGCCGGCCCGCCCCAGGCGGCACAGGTACATCGTCAGGTTGCTGCCGAAGGTGGCGCGCCGCATCTCGGCGTAGTCGACGGGGTCCGGGATCCGGTTCAGGATCTGGTTCTCCACCTCCCACAGCCAGCTCTCCAGCATGTCGACGAGCGTGGCCCGGAACTCGCCGCGCACGGTGCGGTCCATGTCGGCGGCGGTGCGCAGCCACAGGTCGGCGAGCCCCCGCTCCATCGCCGTCACGGGCGCCGGCGCGTCGGCGGGGTCCAGGGCGAGCATGCCGATCAGCCGGGCGGTGGCCGCCTTGGCGGCGGCCAGGTTCTTCGGCCGGGCGAAGGCGACGGGGTAGTAGTCGTCCCCGTACGTCCCCCAGCTCAGCCAGCACGCGTTGAGGGCGAGGGCCTCGGGCGTCGCGTCCGGGTCGATCCCGGCGGAGCAGAGCGCGAAGTCGTAGCCCCGCAGCCGCTCTTCGGTCCAGATCGCGGAGGCGGGGTCGCCGGGCTGCGGGTCGAGCATGCCCATCCGGCGGCACCAGGCCACCGACTCCTCCAGCGCGTGCCCGTGATGGGGGCTCAGCGCCAGGGCGAAGGGCATGTGGAACTCCGGGATCACGGACGGCCCGGTGCGCTCGTGGGGGACGTGGGTGAAGGAGCGACGGCGCATCTCCAGGGCGCGTGGGGCGAGCACCGAGCGGACGTCGACGGCGGTGGTGCCGAATCCGGAGGGGAGGAAGGGCAGGGTGAGGGGCGCGGTGGAGCGCGCCTCCTTGTTCATGTAGCGGCTGGAGACCATGTGCCACTCGTGGCCGCCGGACTGCCAGTCCTGGAGGCCCTTGGCGTAGGCGAGGACCGCCGCGATCTCGGCGGGGTCCAGGGCGTGGTCGGCGAAGAGCTGGGGGAGTTCGGCGAGCGCGGTGTGCTCGAACTGCTGGAGCCGGGAGGTGAGCAGGTCGTTGGAGGCCTCGGCCGCCTCCTGGGTGCCGCACTCCAGGAAGGTCTCCAGGACGAGCACGGCGTTGGAGAGTTCGCCCTCGTCGGCCACCTCGCGCTGGTAGCTGAAGATGTCGTTCCTGATGTGCACGGCGTCCGAGAAGGCGTCGCGCAGCACCCCGAGCGGGCGCGAGTGCGCGATCCGGGCGGGCACCTCGGCGGACACGTACTCGATCAGGCCCGCGGACCAGGGGGCGCCGCCGACCTTGCGGCGCATCTCGATGTATTCCAGCGGGTTCGCGATCCGCCCGATGTTGATGTTGGCGAGCTCCCACATCGACTCGTTGAGCAGGTTCTTCGTGCTCAAGGAGAACCGTTCCCGCCAGTCCGTCGACATGTGGGGGACCGTCCGGGCCCAGAGGTCGGCGAGGCCGGCCTCGACCGGGTTCGTGGCCCGCGGGAAGCCGTCGGCCAGGTCCATGGGCATGAAGGCGGCGAGCCGGTCCAGGTACTGCTTGGCGCCGTCGCGGTCCTGGGAGCGCTTGAACATTTCGAGGAAGTGGTCGTCGAAGAAGAAGACCCAGACGTACCAGTCGGTGACGAGGGAGAGGGCCTCGCTGTCGCAGTCGGGGTGGGTGTAGGAGCAGAGCAGCGCGTAATCGTGCGAGTCGAGGTCGTGTTCCTCCCAGACCCCGGACCCCTCCAGCATCTCCAGGTCGCGCGCCCACCGCTTGGTGTGGGCGCGGGCCGATTCGAGGTGGGGGTTCAGGCGCGCCGGGTACGGCACGTAGAAGTCGGGCAGTTGGAACGGCTGCGTCACGGGAAGCTCGGCCTTTCGTCGGGGGCGCGGGGGCAGGCCCACGCGCGCCCCCTGCACGAGATCAGCACGGTCCTACCCGGGGCATGGTGAAGACAATGGGGAGTTCACTTCATCAGGTGATGGCGGGTCGTTCGACAGCGCGCCGGGGCGGGAATGTGATGGAGATCGGCGCGCGGACTTGGCAGAGTGCACCCATGATCCGACGAGGGCGGTTCGGGGGCCGGTCGGCTCCGGGCGCCACGGGTCCAGGGGGAAGGAGGACCGGATGCGACAGCCGCTGCGCGGGGCCGCCGGTGCGGTGTGCCTGACCGGGCTCGTCCTGCTCGGCCCGGTGGGTCCCGTGGGGTCCGCCCGGGCCGCGTCGTCCGCTCCCGCCCCGTCGTCCTCCCCGGCGCCGCCGTCCTCCCCGGCGACCACGGCGCCCGGCGCGTCCGCCACGCCCGCCGGGCCCCGGTTGGGCTTCTCCGGGCCCTTCCAGTTCGTCGAGACGGGCGGCCCGATCTGGATCGGCGTGGCCGGCATGCCCGAGGGCTGGACGGAGGCGGTCGTCTCCTCGCCCGCGCTGGCCGAGCCGGTCCCCCTCGTCCCCGAGCCGCCGGGGCTGCCCGGGGGCGAGCCGGGCAACGGCCGCCCCGCCGATCAGGCGCACACCTACCTCGTCCGCGCGGACATCGCCCCCGGGACCTACACCGTCACCCTGACCAGCGGGGGCCGTACGGTCGTGACCGCCCCGCTGACGGTCGTCGCGCAGGGCTCGGCGTACATCACGCGCTTCGTCCTGGGCCCGCGCGAGGAGTTCCTGGGCGGCGACGCGTCGGTCGCCGTCCGTCCGGGGGCCGAGGCCGTGGTGGTCCTCACCGACTACCGGCCCGCGGACGGCGAGAACTCCCTGCTGGTCAAGTCCCCCGTGTTCGAGCGGCCGTTGAAGATCGTGCGCAACGGTCCGGACGATCCGGGCTGCAAGTGCGACGACGGCGGCACCGTCTTCTCGGGACACGCCCGCGTCCGCCACGGCGTGCGACCCGGTACGTACGACATGACCGTGGTCAGCCACCGCGGCAAGGAGACCACCACCCGGCGGGTGACCATCGCGGGTGAGCCGGTGACGGACCCGAAGCCCTGGTTGATCGGCGGTGGGGCCGCCGCCGGGCTGCTCGCCCTCGCCGCGGTGGTCCGCACGGTGCTCGTGCGCCGCCGCCGAGGAGCGCACCAGGCGTAACGCCGCCCCGCGCCCGCCGCCCCGCGCCCGCCGACCCGAGCCCGTCGCGCCCGTCAGCCCGCCGGACTCAGCCGGGCGCCCGGGTGGGCCGTGCGCCAGGCCGCGATGGAGAGGTCCCACTCGTCGCCCGTCAGGGCGGTGAGGGAGGCCGGGAAGAGGCCGTCCTCCTCCTTCGCGATGTGCTGGTGGAGGTCCGCGACCGCGGTGCGCAACAGGGCTACCTGCTCCGGCGAGGCGAGGTCCAAGTCGGCCAGGAAGGCCGCCAGCTCCCGGTGTTCGAGGGTCAGGTCGGCGATGTAGGGCGCGTACTCGGGGTCCTGCGACATGACCGCGAACAAGCCGTCCTCCTCACCCTTCCAATGGGCGAGGAGGACGTCGGTCATCGAGGAGACGAGGGCGCGGACGCGGGGGAGGTCCCCCGCGTCCAGGGCGCGCATCGCGTCGCCCGCGGCGTTCGTCACCGCCTCGTGCTCGGCGATGAACTCCTTGATCAACGGGATCTCGCGGCAGCCGCAGTAGTGGCACATGCCTCCCAGGATGCGCCAGCCGCGAGCCGCTACTCGGCTTCCGCTTCCAAGTTGCCCTCCGTGTCCAGGTACACCTGGCGCAGGGCCTCCAGCGTCTCGGCATCCGGCTTCTCCCACATGCCGCGGGATTCCGCTTCCAGCAGGCGCTCGGCGATGCCGTGCAACGCCCAGGGGTTGGCCTCCTCCAGGAAGGCGCGGTTCTCCGGGTCCAGCACGTACGTCTGCGTGAGCTTGTCGTACATCCAGTCGGCGATCACGCCGGTCGTGGCGTCGTACCCGAAGAGGTAGTCCACGGTCGCCGCCAGCTCGAAGGCGCCCTTGTAGCCGTGGCGGCGCATCGCCTCGATCCACTTCGGGTTCACCACGCGGGCGCGGAAGACCCGGGAGGTCTCCTCCACCAGGGTGCGGGTGCGGATCGTCTCCGGGCGGGTCGAGTCGCCGATGTACGCCTCGGGGGCCGTGCCGCGCAGCGCGCGGACGGTGGCCACCATGCCGCCGTGGTACTGGAAGTAGTCGTCCGAGTCGGCGATGTCGTGCTCGCGGGTGTCCGTGTTCTTCGCGGCCACCGTGATGCGCTTGTACGCCGTCTCCATCTCGGTGCGCGCGGAGCGGCCGTTCAGACCGCGGCCGTAGGCGTAGCCGCCCCACACCGTGTAGACCTCCGCCAGGTCGGCGTCAGTGCGCCAGTCGCGCGAGTCGATCAGCTGGAGGATGCCCGCGCCGTAGGTGCCCGGGCGCGAGCCGAAGATACGGGTCGTCGCGCGCCGTTCGTCGCCGTGCTCGGCCAGGTCCGCCTGGGCGTGCGCCCGGATGAAGTTGTCCTCGGCGCTCTCGTCCAGCCCCGCCGCCAGCCGCACCGCGTCGTCCAACAGGCCGATGACGTGCGGGAACGCGTCGCGGAAGAAGCCCGAGATGCGCAGCGTGACGTCGATGCGCGGACGGCCCAGCTCGTCGAGCGCGATGGGCTCGACGCCCGTCACGCGCCGCGAGGCCTCGTCCCACACCGGGCGGACACCGAGCAGCGCGAGCGCCTCGGCCACGTCGTCGCCCGCCGTGCGCATGGCGCTCGTGCCCCACAGGGACAGGCCGACGGAGGCGGGCCATTCGCCGTTGTCCGTGCGGTAGCGGGTCAGCAGCGAGTCCGCGAGGGCCTGGCCGGTCTCCCACGCGAGGCGGGAGGGCACGGCCTTGGGGTCCACCGAGTAGAAGTTGCGGCCGGTGGGCAGCACGTTGACCAGCCCGCGCAGCGGCGAACCGGAGGGGCCCGCCGGGACGAAGCCGCCCGCCAGGGCGTGCACCGCGTGCGTCAGCTCGTCCGTGGTGGCCGCCAGGCGCGGCACCACCTCGGTCGCCGCGAAGGCGAGGATGTCCGCGACCCCGGCCGGGTGGCCGGCGGCGACCGCGGCGACGGCGGAGGGCGCCCAGTCGGCGGCCTCCATGGCCTCGACCAGGGCGCGGGCCGTGGCCTCGACCTCGTCGGCCGAGGTGCGGGTGGGCGCGGCCTCGTCCAGGCCGAGCGCCTCGCGCAGGCCGAGGAGCGCCGTCGTACCGCCCCAGATCTGGCGGGCGCGCAGGATGGACAGGACCAGGTTGACCCGGTCCGTGCCCGCCGGGGCGCCGCCCAGCACGTGCAGGCCGTCGCGGATCTGGGCGTCCTTGACCTCGCACAGCCAACCGTCGACGTGCAGCAGGAAGTCGTCGAAGCCGTCGTCGTCGGGCCGGTCCGCGAGGCCCAGGTCGTGGTCGAGCTTCGCCGCCTGGATCAGCGTCCAGATCTGGGCCCGGATGGCGGGCAGCTTGGCCGGGTCCATGGAGGAGATCTGCGCGTACTCGTCCAGGTGCTGCTCCAGGCGCGCGATGTCGCCGTACGACTCCGCGCGGGCCATCGGCGGCACCAGGTGGTCGACCAGGGTCGCGTGCACGCGGCGCTTGGCCTGGGTGCCCTCGCCCGGGTCGTTGACCAGGAACGGGTAGACGAGCGGCAGGTCGCCGAGCGCGGCGTCCGGCGCGCAGGCGGCCGACAGACCGGCGTTCTTGCCGGGCAGCCACTCCAGGTTGCCGTGCTTGCCCAGGTGGATCATCGCGTCGGCGCCGAAGCCGCCGTCCTCGGCCGAGGCCTGGATCCAGCGGTAGGCGGCCAGGTAGTGGTGCGAGGGCGGCAGGTCGGGGTCGTGGTAGATCGCGATCGGGTTCTCGCCGAAGCCGCGCGGCGGCTGGATCAGGATCAGCAGGTTCCCGCGGCGCAGCGCGGCGAGCACGATGTCGCCGTCGGGGTCGCCGCCGGTGGTGGTGCGGGAGCGGTCCAGGAACATGTTGCCGGGGGCCTGCCCCCAGTGCTCCTCGACGCCGTCGCGCAGCTCCGCGGGCAGGGCGCCGTACCAGCGCCGGTAGTCGGCGGCCGGGATCCGGACCGGGTTGCGGGCCAGCTGCTCCTCGGTGAGCCAGTCCTGGTCGTGGCCGCCCGCCTCGATCAGCGCGCGGATCAGCTCGTCGCCGTCGCCGGAGACCAGGCCGGGGATCTCCTCGACGGGCCCGAAGTCGTAGCCCTCCGCGATCAGCCGCCGCAGCAGCGCGACGGCGCTGGCGGGGGTGTCGAGACCGACCGCGTTGCCGATGCGGGAGTGCTTGGTGGGGTACGCGGAGAGGACCAGCGCGATCCGCTTCTCGGCGTTCGGGGTGTGCCGCAGCAGGGCGTGGCGCACGGCGATCCCGGCGACGCGGGCGGCGCGCTCGGGATCGGCGACGTACGCCGGCAGGCCGTCCTCGTCGATCTCCTTGAAGGAGAAGGGGACCGTGATCAGGCGGCCGTCGAACTCCGGCACCGCGACCTGGCTGGCCGAGTCGAGCGGGGACAGGCCCTCGTCGCTCTCCTCCCAGGCACCGCGCGAACCGGTCAGGCACAGCGCCTGCAGGATCGGTACGTCGAGGGCGGCGAGCGCGCCCGCGTCCCACGACTCGTCGTCGCCGCCCGCCGAGGCCTCGGCCGGGCGGGTGCCGCCCGCCGCGAGGACCGTGGTCACGATGGCGTCCGCCGTCGCCAGCTCGGCCAGCAGCTCCGGCTCGGGGGAGCGCAGCGAGGAGACGTACAGCGGTACGGGCACGCCGCCCGCCTGCTCGACGGCGTCCGAGAGGGCGTGCACGAAGGCGGTGTTGCCGCTCATGTGGTGGGCGCGGTAGTACAGCACCGCGATCCGGGGGGACCGCGGACCGGCGGCGGATCCCTCGGCGCGCTCCAGCCGACCCCAGGTGGGGGCGGCCGCGGGCGGCTCGAAGCCGTGGCCGGTGAGCAGCACGGTGTCGGACAGGAAGCGGGCCAGCTGCTCCAGGTTGGCGGGGCCGCCGTGCGCGAGGTAGGCGTGCGCCTCCGCCGCGATGCCGATGGGGACGGTGGACGCCTCCATCAGCTGGGCGTCCGGGGCCTGTTCGCCGGTCAGCACGACGACCGGACGGGTCTGGTCGGCGGCGAGGAGCAGGTCGAGCCCCTCCTGCCAGGCGCGCAGGCCGCCGAGGAGGCGTACGACGACCAGGTCCGCGCCGTCGAGCAGCGCGGGCAGGTCGTCGAGGGGGAGCCGGGAAGGATTCGCGAACCGGTACGGGACCGGCCCGGCGTCCGAGGCGCGGGCACTGAGCAGATCGGTGTCGGACGTCGACAGCAGCAGGATCATGCGGCGGCGGGCCTTCCTCGGGGTTTCCGCGCCCCGGGCAGTGAGGACGACGGGAGTTCCTGACTCACCCGGAGGCGCCGTGGGCAGCTGCCGGGTTCACAGTGGCGGGACCGCGCCGGAATCGCACCGGGCTTCCTCCCATGTCGCCGTCCTCGGCGATGACGGGCCGAATGGCCCGTCGAGGGGTCATCCTAGGTGCCCGCGCGGACGAATGGCAGGTGGGGGCCGGGGTCGGGTGCGGGAGGGGGCGCCGCACGGGGGGCACCGGGGGCGCGGGGGAGAGGCGTGACGGGGGCGGCGGCGGGTGGGAGCGGGACGTGGCGCAGGAGGGCGGGGGCGTGGTGACGGACACAGGTCGGGCGGCGCGGATCGTGGGTATGCTCGCCGCCATGCCCCCGCCCTCCTCCGCCGCGTCCCGGGACGAACCCGTCATACGGGACCGCGGTGACGCCTGCCCCGGTGCGCTGCGCCTGCACGCGGCGGACGACGGCCACCTCGCCCGGATCCGGATCCCCGGCGGTCTGCTCACGGCCGACGCGGCCGTCGCCCTGGCGGACGCGGCGGACCGGCTGGGCGACGGACACCTCGACCTCACCTCGCGCGGCAACGCGCAGTTGCGCGGTCTCGGCGCGGGCTGCGGCGGCGAACTCGCCGCCCTGCTGGCCGCCGCCGGGCTGCTGCCCGCCGCGGCCGCCACCCACGAACGGGTCCGCAACATCGTGGCGTCGCCGCTGTCCGGACTCGACCGGCAGCGGCGCACCGACGTCACGCCCTGGGTCGGCGAGCTGGACCGGCTGCTGTGCGCGAGCGGGGCGGCCGCGGCGCTCTCCGGACGCTTCCTCTTCGCCCTCGACGACGGTCGCGGCGACGTGAGCTCGCTCGCCCCCGACGTGCACGTCCTCGCGCTGCGCACGGGCAAGGCCGTGCTGTGGACGCACGACGACGCGGACGCGGTCGTCGTCGCCCACCAGGACGCGCCCCGGGCCGCCCTGACGGTCGCCGAACACTTCCTCGACGCGGTGCGCGCGGCCGGGACCAAGGCATGGCGGGTGAGTGAACTCCCCACCGAACACCGTCCGGAATCGGGCGAGTTGCTGACCCGTCTGCGGGCACGGGGGATCGCGGCCGAGCGCGCCGGAGGAGCCGTGTCGCGGTCCGGCCCCGGCCCCCGACCCGGGGTGGTGGCGGGCCCCGACGCGCGGCGCGCGGCGCTCTCGGTGGTGGCCCCGCTGGGGCGGCTGACCGGCGACCAGTGGCGCCTGTTGGCCGCCACGGCCGCCGCCGCGGCCGGGACCCTGCGGCTCACCCCCTGGCGCGGCATCGTCGTCCCCGGGGTCGACGCCGCCACGGCGTCCTCGACCCTTGCCCGACTCGCCGCGGCCGGGCTGGTCACCGCGCCGGACGACCCGTGGGAGAACGTGAGCGCCTGCACCGGCCGGCCCGGCTGCGCGAAGGCGCTGGCGGACGTACGGGCCGACGCGCGGGCCGTGTTGGCCCGGGCCGACGCCGTGGCCGGGGCGGCGCCCGTGCACTGGTCCGGCTGCGAGCGGCGGTGCGGACATCCGCGCGCGGCCGCCTGGGTGGACCTGGTCGCCGGGCCGCAGGGGTACGACCTCGCCGTGGTCGGCGGGTCGGGTCCCGGCGGGCGGCCGGTGCGCGTCGACGTACCGGCCACCGCCCAGGACCTGACCGCCGCCCTCGCGCACGCCGCAGCAGCGGTCACGGCCCGAGCGAACCCAGCAGATCCGACAGACTCAGCAGCAGACGTAGTGAAGAAATGAGCGAGTACACAGTGTTCGAGTACGAGAAGGACGGCGCCGCGATCTACCGCCAGTCCTTTGCCACGATCCGCGCCGAGGCGGATCTCGCCGGGCTGCCGGCCTCGGTGTCGCAGGTCGCCGTACGCATGATCCACGCGTGCGGGATGACCGACCTCACGAAGGATCTCGGATACACGCCGGACGTCGTGCTGCGCGCCCGCGCCGCGCTCCACGCCGGGGCGCCCATCCTGTGCGACGTGCGCATGGTCGCCAGCGGGGTCACCCGCAAGCGGCTGCCCGCCGACAATGAGGTGATCTGCACCCTGTCGGATCCGGCCGTACCGGACCTCGCCGCCAAGATGGGGACCACGCGCAGCGCCGCCGCCCTCGAACTGTGGCGCGACCGCGGCCTGTTGGAGGGCTCGGTGATCGCGGTCGGCAACGCGCCCACCGCCCTCTTCCGGCTGCTGGAGATGATCGAGGAGGGCGCTCCCCGCCCGGCCGCCGTCATCGGAGTGCCCGTCGGCTTCATCGGCGCTGCCGAGTCCAAGGACGCGCTCGCCGCCCACCCCTCGGGGCTGGACCACCTGATCGTGCGGGGGCGGCGCGGCGGTAGCGCCATCGCCGCCGCAGCCGTCAACGCGATCGCGAGCGAGGAAGAATGAGCACCACCGGCACGCAGACCGGGGCCGGACGGCTCTACGGCGTGGGCCTCGGCCCCGGCGACCCCTCGCTGATGACCCTGCGCGCGGTCCAGGTGATCGCGGAGGCGGACGTCGTCGCCTACCACAGCGCCCGCCACGGGCGTTCCATCGCCCGCTCCATCGCGGCCGCCCACCTGCGCGCGGACCACGTCGAGGAGCCGCTGGTCTACCCGCTCACCACCGAGAGCACCGATCACCCCGGCGGCTACCAGGGGGCGATGGAGGAGTTCTACGAGGAGTCCGCCGCGCGCCTGGCCGTGCACCTCGACGCGGGCCGGACCGTGGCCGTGCTCGCCGAGGGCGACCCGCTCTTCTACGGCTCGTACATGCACATGCACAAGCGGCTCGCCGACCGGTACGCGACCGAGGTGATCCCCGGGGTCACCTCCGTCAGCGCCGCCGCGGCCCGCCTGCAGACCCCCCTCGTCGAGGGCGAGGAGGTGCTGACGATCCTGCCGGGCACGCTGCCCGAGGAGGAGCTGACGGCCCGTCTGGCGGCCACCGACTCGGCCGTGGTGATGAAGCTCGGCCGCACCTTCCCCGCCGTGCGGCGGGCGATGGAGAAGTCCGGGCGGCTGCCCGAGGCGCGCTACGTGGAGCGCGCGACGATGGCCGGCGAGCGCACCGGCATGCTCGCCGACACCGACCCCGAGACGGTCCCGTACTTCGCGGTCGCCGTGCTGCCGAGCCGGATCGGCAACCCCGGCTCCCGGCCCGCGGTCGCGCCCGACGCGGTCGGCGAGGTCGTGGTGGTGGGCACCGGTCCGGCCGGTCCGCTGTGGTTGACCCCCGAGACGCGGCGGGCGCTGGCCGACGCGGACGTGCTGGTGGGCTACACGACCTACCTGGACCGGGTGCCCGTGCGGCCGGGTCAGGTCCGGCACGGCTCCGACAACAAGGTCGAGTCCGAACGGGCCGAGTTCGCCCTGGACCTGGCCCGGCGCGGGCAGCGCGTCGCGGTGGTCTCGGGCGGCGACCCGGGCGTCTTCGCCATGGCCACGGCCGTCCTGGAGGTGGCCTCGCAGGAGGAACACCGGGACGTCCCGGTCCGGGTGCTGCCCGGGGTCACCGCGGCCAACGCGGCGGCCGCCGCCGCGGGCGCGCCGCTCGGCCACGACTACGCCACGATCTCCCTCTCCGACCGGCTCAAGCCCTGGGAGGTCATCGCGGAGCGGCTGCACGCGGCCGCCGGGGCCGACCTGGTCATCGCGCTGTACAACCCCGGCTCGCGCAGCCGTACGTGGCAGGTGGGCAAGGCGCGGGAGCTGCTGCTGGAGCACCGCGGCCCGGACACCCCGGTGGTGCTGGCGCGGGACGTGGGCGGGCCCGAGCAGTCCGTCCGGATCGTGCGGCTCGCGGACCTGGATCCCGAGCAGGTGGACATGCGGACGCTGTTGCTGATCGGCTCGTCCCAGACGCGGGTGGTCCGGCGCGGTGACGGGCGGCAGATCGTCTGGACGCCGCGGCGCTACCCCGAGTAGGCGCCGTCGCCTGCGCCGTCGTGTCCGCGCAGCCAGGACGCGGCGGCGTCGACGGACGCGGCCACCGGTACTCCTCGCGGGACCGGTGGCCGGTCGACCACGAGCACCGGGATCCCGGCCTCGCGGGCGGCGGTCAGCTTCGCGGCGGTCGCCGAGCCGCCGCTGGCCTTGGTCACCAGGACGTCGATCCGGTGCTCGCGGAGCAGGGCGCGCTCGCCGTCGAGGGTGAACGGGCCCCGGTCCAGCAGGACTTCGGTGTGCCGGGGGACGGGGGCCGTGGGGGCGTCGACCGAGCGGACCAGGAACCAGGTCGCGTCGAGGTGGGCGAAGGCGGCGAGCCCCGTCCGTCCGGTGGTCAGGAACGCGCGGCTGCCCAGCGCGGGCAGGGCGGCCGCGGCGGCGGCCAGGGTGGGGACGTGGTGCCAGTCGTCGCCGTCGGACGGTTCCCAGGCGGGGCGGCGCAGGGCCAGCAGGGGGGTGCCGGTCGCGGCGCAGGCGGTGGCCGCGTTGAAGCTCATCCGCTCCGCGAAGGGGTGCGTGGCGTCGACCACGGCGTCGACGGCGTGCGCGCGCAGCCAGGCGGCCAGGCCGTGGGGGCCGCCGAAGCCGCCGATGCGGGTGGTTCCCGGGGGGTGGGTGGGGCGGGTGACCCGGCCGGCCAGGGAGTTGGTGACCCGGAGGTCGGGGGCGCCGGCGGCGAGGGCTTCCGCGAGGTGGCGGGCCTCGGTGGTGCCGCCGAGGATCAGGACGTGGTGCGGTGTGGTCGCCTGACGGGGCGGGTGTGACGGGGCCGGGGCCTGGGAGTCCGTGCGGGTCGGTGTGGCCTCCGGCGGGTCCTCAAACGCCGGACGGGCTGGATGTGGCGCGGCCGGGGCCGGAGTTGACTCGGCGGGGGTGGGATGTGGCGCGGCCGGGGGTGGTGCGGGTGGGGTGGGGTCAGCAGGCATGGCGGTTGCGGGTGGGGGAGTAGAGGTGGCTGTCCGGGAACTGGTCGGCGGCCAGGGTGCGGCCCACGATGATGACCGCCGTGCGGACCAGGCCCGCCGACTTCACCGCGTCCGCGATGTCCGCCAGCGTGCCGCGCAGGATCAGTTCGTCCGGGCGGCTGGCCATCGCCACCACCGCCACCGGGCACTCGGCCCCGTAGTGCGGCGTCAGCTCGTCGACCACGCGGTCGACGTAGCGCGTGGCCAGGTGCAGCACCAGGAGCGCCCCGCTGCGGCCCAGGGTCGCCAGGTCCTCGCCCGCCGGCATCGGGGTGGCCTGCTGGGCGATCCGGGTCAGGATGACCGTCTGGCCCACCGTCGGCACCGTCAGCTCCCGCTTCAGCGCCGCGGCCGCCGCGGCGAAGGCCGGTACGCCCGGGACGACTTCGTACGGGATCCCGGCCGCGTCCAGGCGCCGCATCTGTTCCGCTACGGCGCTGAAGACGGACGGGTCGCCGGAGTGCAGCCGCGCCACGTCCAGCCCGGACGCGTGCGCGGCGGTCAACTCGGCCAGGATCTCGTCCAGGTCGAGCTGCGAGGTGTCGACCAGCCGGGCGTCCGCCGGGCACTCGGCCAGCAGTTCGCGCGGGACGAGGCTGCCCGCGTACAGGCAGACCGGACTGGCCGCGAGCCGACGCGCGCCGCGCACCGTGATCAGGTCGGCGGCCCCGGGGCCCGCTCCGATGAAGTACACGGTCATGTGCGGTCCTCTCCTGCTTCCTGTGTCGACGGCCGCGCCGTCGGTTCGTGCGCCGCCTTCGTCACCGACCACTGGGTGACCGCCATGGCCTGGCGCCAGCCCGTGAAGCCGCCGACCGCCACCGCGTGCGCGACGGCGAGTTTGACCAGGTCGCCGCCGTGGCGCCGGTACCACCGCGCGAGCAGTGCCTCCGACTCCAGCGTGACCGTGTTCGCCACCAGTCGGCCGCCCACCGGCAGGGCCGACCACACCGCGTCGAGCAGCCCCGGCGCGGTCAGCCCGCCGCCGATGAACACCGCGTCGGGCACGGGCAGTGCGTCGAGGGCCGTCGGTGCGGCGCCGAGGACGACGTGCAGGGCCGGTACGCCCAGGGCGTCGGCGTTGCGGCTGATCCGCGCCGCCCGCTCCGGGTCGCGCTCCACCGACACCGCACGGCAGGACGGGTGGGTGCGCATCCACTCGATGCCGATGGAACCGGAGCCGCCGCCGATGTCCCAGAGCAGCTCCCCGGGCGCGGGCGCCAGGGCCGCGAGGGTCGCGGCCCGGACGTGGCGCTTGGTGAGCTGGCCGTCGTGTTCGTAGGCGGAGTCGGGCAGGCCCGGCCCGGCGCCCAGCCGCCGCGCGCCCGCGGCCCGGCGGCAGTCGACGGCCACCACGTTCAGCGGGTCGCCGGGGGCGTGCTCCCAGTCGTCGGCCACGCCCTCGTACGTACGCTCGTCGGCCGATCCGAGCCGTTCCATGACCCGCATCCGGCTCGGGCCGAAGCCGCGCTCCCGCAGCAGGGCGGCGATCTCGCCCGGGCTGCCCGCGCCGGAGCTGAGCACCAGGACCCGGCGGCCCTCGTGCAGGGCCGCGGCGAGCCGGGCCACCGGGCGGCCCACGACGGTCACGACCTCGGTGTCCTCCACCGGCCAGCCCGCGCGGGCGCACGCGTAGGACACGGAGGAGGGGTGCGGGAGCACCCGCAGGGCGTCCGCGCCCAGCTCCTCGGACAGGGCGCGGCCGATCCCGTAGAACATGGGGTCCCCGCTCGCCAGCACCGCGATCCGCCGCTCCGCGTACTTCTCCAGCAGTCGGGGGACGGCCGGGCGCAGCGGGCTCGGCCACGGGACCCGCTCGCCCCCGCACTCGGCGTCGGGCAGCAGCTCCAGCTGGCGCGGCCCGCCGATCAGCACCTCGGCGGCGGTCAGGGCGGACCGGGCGGTACCGGTGAGCCCGGCCCAGCCGTCCGCGCCGATGCCGACGACCGTGACGGGCGGCCCGGTCGTCGCGTGGGGGAGTGGCAGGGAGCTCATGGCGCGGTACCTCGGGGGAAGGGGGTGGAACCGCACTCTACTGGCCCGTGCCGGACCCCCCGGACCGGGGGTGACCACGGCGGATGCCCGGCCCGCCCGGCGCCGCGACGGGTGTGGGGGATAGGGTGCGGAACGAGGTGGTTACCTCAGGTAACTACGATGCTCCGGGAGGATCCGATGTCCCGGGAGAGAGGGGCGGGCATGCCGGGCTGGACAGCGAGGGACATCCCCGACCAGAGCGGTCGCACGGCCGTGGTCACCGGGGCCAACAGCGGGATCGGCTACGTCACCGCCCGCGAGCTGGCCCGGCGCGGGGCGCGGGTCCTGCTCGCCTGCCGCAGCGAGGTCCGGGGGCGGGCCGCCGAGGCGCGGCTGCGACGCGAAGTGCCGGACGCGCAGGTCGAGTTCGCCCCGCTCGACCTCGCCGACCTGGCTTCCGTACGGGAGTTCGCCGCGGGCTTCGGCGCCGGGCACGACAGCCTCGACCTCCTCGTCAACAACGCCGGGGTGATGGCCCTGCCGTACGGGCGGACCGTCGACGGCTTCGAGACCCAGATCGGCGTCAACCACCTCGGGCACTTCGCCCTCACCGGGCTGCTCCTGCCGCACCTGCTGCGCGCGCCCGGCGCCCGGATCGTCTCGCTCTCCAGCGGCTTCCACGCACTGGGCGACGTCGACCTCGGCGATCTGCACGGCGAGCGCGGCTACCGCCGCTGGATCGCCTACGGCCGCTCCAAGACCGCCAACCTGCTCTTCGTGCACGAGCTGTCCCGCCGGCTCGCCGCCGCCGGCTCCGACCTGGTGGTGGCCGCCGCCCACCCCGGCTACGCCGACACCAACCTGCAGGCGGCCGCCGCGAAGCAGGAGGGGCGCCGGGTGACCGAGCGGGTGATGGGCTTCGCGAACGCCGTCATCGCGCAGCCCGCCGCGTCGGGCGCGCTGCCCACCCTGTACGCGGCGACCGCGCCGGGGGTGCGCCCGGACGCCTTCATCGGGCCCAAGTTGGGCTGGCGGGGCGCTCCGGTCCCGTCGTGGCGGGCCAAGTGGACCCTGGACGACGCCTCCGGCGCGGCCCTGTGGTCCGCCTCCGAGCGGCTGACGTCCGTCTCGTACGGCCTCGGCGCGGCGCGCTAGGCCGGTCGGCGCCGGGGTGGGCCCGGCGCAGGTCAGGCGCGGTCGGCGGCGGCGGCGACGATCCAGTTCCTGAACTCGACGGCGTAGTGCCGAAGGTGGTGGTCCAGGACCTCGTCCGGGCAGGTGCGGGGGAAGTAGACCGTCAGGTTCGCGGTGAAGCCGTCGGCGGTGTCGCCGAACTGGATCAGCGCCCGCCCGACGACGGTGCCATCGGCCAGGAAGAGGTTCGAGGACATCTTGCGCGGAAAGTCCTCCTCCGGGAGGAGCTCGTCCGCGTCCGCCGCCCAGGCCAGCGCGTCCGTTCCCCAGCCGCCCATGTAGAAGTCGGCCACGTGGGGACCGATGTTCTCCACCACGCGCGCCCCGATGGAGTCGGTGCCCATCACGTAGTGCTCGGGGTGCGCCGCGAGGAGGGCGCGCTCGTCGCCCGCGAACGCCCGGTCCATCCAGGCGAGGAAGGCGCCCGAGGTGAGGCCCTTCGTCGCGAGCACGGTGGTGCCCCCCTTGAAGCGACCGTCGGAGGTGCGGGCGCACTCGCGGAGGAAGGCGTTGCCCTCCTCCCTGTCCGCGGCCAGGAGGTCGAGGAGCCCCTGGCGGCCCAGCAGCGTCCGGAAGCGGTCCAGCGCGCGGCGGGCGTAGAAGAGCTCGAAGTCGTCGATGCTCCCGCCGCCCGCGGGCCCGGTCTCCAGGGTCACGGAAACGGGCGGGAGCGGCCGGGGGGTCCGGTCGTCGGTCATGGTCGTACCTCCACTGAAATGTGAATGTGAATTCACGTTCGCATAATGAGGGTACGCCGAAGGGTGCGCCGGTTGTCAAAAGGGCCTGCTCGGAGCGGCGCGGCTACCATGCGGGACATGACCGAGGAGCCGGACCGCCCTGCGTCCTACCGAGAACCCCGGCAGGCACGCAGCGCCGCGACCCTGGCCCGCGTCCTGCGGGCGGCCGAGGAGATCGCCTCCTCCGTCGGCCTGGAGGAGATGACGATCGCCGCCGTCGCGAAGAGCGCCGGCGTCTCGGTCGGCACGATCTACCGCCGCTTCGAGGACAAGGAGCAGCTGATCGCCGCGCTGTCCGAGCGGATGCTGGAGCGGCGCGAGCAGTACGTGGCCGAGCGCCTGCGCACGGCCGAGCCCTCGCTCTCCGGCGTCCTGGACGCCTATGCGCACGCCCTGCTCCAGTCCTTCGCCGACAGCAGCGGCCTCTTCCCCGAGCTGCTGCGCGCGCGGGAGACCCGTTCGCTGGAGCGCGGGGCCCGTACCATCACCGAGATCCATCGCCTCCTGCTCGAAGCGGCGGCCCCCTACGTCGACCAGATCCGACGCTCCTCACCGCGGGCGGCCCTGGACACCGCGGCCCGCGCCGTCCTCGGCGCCTGCTTCCACAACTCCGTGCGCCCCGACCCCGTCACGGGCGAGGCGGCCAGGCGCCGGTACGCCGACGAGCTCGGCGACATGGCGATCGCCTACCTCCTCACCCCCGACCGGCACCGGCCCACCGGCTCGGCGCGCACCGCCCGAACCTCCTCCGGCGCGGCGGGGTAGCGCTCCCGCGGCGGCGCCCGCTCGGGGCGCGGCGCCATGAGCGCGCGCCGACGCCGAGGCCTTCGTGCGCACCCCTCGCAAACTGATCGCCCCGGGGCTACCTTGCTACCCGCCAGTCACATTACGGTGATGCAGCCCTAGGAGCGCCATGCGCCGTGCCGCCCGGACCCTGCCCCCCGCCCGGTCCGTCCTCCCCACCGGCCCCCTGCCCCATGCCCCGTTCGGCCCGCTCGCCCCGTTCACCCCGCTCGCCCTCGTTCTCGTCCTCGCGCTGATCGTCACGCTGCTGGCGGCCCCGTTCGCCCGCGCGGTGACCGCGCCCACCGCCGCGTCCGCCGCCGCGCCCACCGCCCAACAACGCACCCCCGTGGTCCTCGTGCACGGCTACGGGGACACCGCGGCCTCCCTCGACGGGCTGGAGGACTACCTCCACGCGCACGGCTGGCTCTCCGCCGACCTGGCCGAGTTCGGCTACGACTGGGCCGCCACCAACGCCTCCAACGCGGGACGCTTCGGCGCCTTCCTCACCGAGCGCTTCGGCGACCGCCCGGTCGACATCGTCGCGCACAGCATGGGCAGCCTGCTCACCCGCAAGTTCCTCAAGGACGGCGGGAGTTCGCGGGTGCGCTCCTGGGTCTCCCTCGGCGGCCCCAACCACGGCGCGGGCGACGCCTCGCCGTGCGGCCCCCTCGGCGCGTTCTGCGACGTCCACGCCGCCTCGCTCGCCGAGATGGCCCCCGGCAGCGACCTGCTCGACTCCCTCAACGCGGGCGACGAGACCCCCGGCGCCACCCGCTACACCACCTTCAGCTCCGCCTGCGACCAGCAGATCCCGCCGGGCGACAGCCGGGCCCCGCGCTCCACCGAACTCGCGGGCGCCGTCAACCACGTCCTCCCGGAGGGCGACAGCGGCTGCCCCTCGCACTTCGGCCTGCTCGACGACGACTGGGTGCGCCGACGCATCGTCGAGGAGTTCTCGATCGATCCCGCGCACCCGGTGGAGCTGCGGACCGGACCGTTCAGGATCACCGTCGACGAGGCGCGCTTCACCTCCTCCGGCGAGAGCGGCCCGGAGCTGTACGACGGGTTGACCCTCACCACGGACGGGGTCGACCGCTCCCTGTGGCACCGCGACCGGTCCGGCGCCACCGCCTTCCCCGCCCACGACCCCTGGTTCGGACTCGACGACGCGGCCCGGAGCCAGGTGTTCACCGACGGGGCCACCGTCACCGCCTACCTCACCGACGCCGACCGCACCGCGGGCAACAACGACGACGTGATGGCCGCGGGCCGGATCCACTGGGACCCCTCGCTCGGCTTCGGCCGCCGCACCGCCCGGTTCCTCGGCGTGGACGGCGGCGAGGCCACCGTCACCTACACGGTCACCCCCGCCGCGGGGGTGGCGCCGTGCCGGGTGCGCGTGGACGCGGCCGAGCTGACGTACTTCGACGACGGCACGACCCGCCCCGCGCTCTACGGCTCCCTCACCGTCCGCGCCGCCGACGGCGTCCGCGCCACCCCCTGGTCGCGGTCGGCATCCGATCCGTCCACCTTCCCCAACAAGGGCGCCCGCACCGATCCCGATCCCTACTTCTACCAACAGGTCGGCACGGGCGCGGCGTACGGCGGCCCGGCCCCGCTGGAGGTCGGCGTGTACCTCTGGGACCACGACGCCTCCTCGGCCGATGACCTGGTCGCCCGGGGCACGGTCGCCTGGGACCCCTACACCGACCGTCCCGGCACCCGGACCAGCGACTTCTACGGGGACGACGACGGGCACGTCAAGGTGACCTGGACGGTCACCTGCCCCTGAGGCGGGGCGCGCCCCGGGCCACCCCCGGGTCACCCGCGGTCCTCCCGTTCTTCACCCAACTCCCTTACTCTCCAGCCGACTTGCCGCCGCACCGGCGTCGGCTGGACCCGTAGGGGAGAAGCCCATGAATGCCCGCAACCGGACGGCCGCCGTCGTCACCGCCGCCCTCGTCGCCGTCCTCGCCCTCACCCCGGCCGCGGCCGGCGCCGCCCCCGCGCCGACCGCGGTCCCCGGCGCCGGCCTGCCCTTCGCCGGATCCACCGGCGTCGGGGTGCACAACGCCTACGAGAAGGCCAAGTACCCCTACTTCGCGGATGCGTTGGACTCCGGCGCCGCGATGCTCGAACTCGACGTGTGGACCAACTTCTTCGGCAGCTCCTGGCGGGTCTCCCACAGCAATCCGATCGGCAACGACAACAACTGCGAGAACGCCACCACCCCCGCCCAACTGCGCACCAAGTCCCGCAACCAGAACCTCGCGGGCTGCCTCGCCGACCTGCGCAGCTGGCACGACGCGCACCCCGGCCACCGCCCGATCATCCTCAAGATGGAACTCAAGGACGGCTTCGCCGCGAACCTGGGCCGCGGCCCGGCCGACCTCGACGCACTGCTCGGCGCGCGCCTGGGCGACGCGCTCTACCGGCCCGGCGACCTGGCCGCCGGCCACCCCGACCTGGACAGCGCCGCGCGCGCCGGAGCCTGGCCGAACCGCTCCGACCTCGCCGGGAAGTTCCTGATCGAGCTGATCCCGGGCACCGTGGAGGAGGGCAACGGCGCCGACACCCTCTGGACCGACCGCGAGTACGCCACCCACCTGCGCACCCTGGCCGCCGCCGGACGGCTCGGCCAGGCCGCCGCCTTCCCCGCGGTGCACCGGGCGGAGGCCGGTGATCCCCGCACGCGCTACGCCGATGCCACGCTGCGCCCCTGGTTCGTGGTCTTCGACGGGGACGCGAGCGCCTACACCGCGCCCGCCGTCGACACCGGTTGGTACGACCGCAACCACTACCTGCTGATCGCCACCGACGCGCAGGGCGTCGCGCCCGCCATCGACGGCACCCGGCCCACCGAGGCGCAGGCCCGCGACCGGGTCGCCCTGCTCGCCGGGCAGTACCACGCCTCCGTGGTCTCGGCCGACTGGTACCCGCTGCCCGCCGTGCTGGCGAGCGTGGTGCCGCGCGGCTGACCGCCCGCCGCAGGGCCGCCCGCGCGGACGGCCGGTCCGGCCCGCCGGGTCACGGACCGTCCAGCATCCCCGCGACCTGCTCCACGGTCAGGCAGGGCAGGGGGGCCAGGATCCGGGCGACCTGGGGGGCGAAGGTCTTCGAGGCCGCCAGCGCCTCGGCGGCCGGGCCGTCCGCGAGGATCTCGCCCCGCGCCATCAGCACCGCCCGGTCGGCCGCCCGCACGGCGAACTCCACGTCGTGCGTGGCGATCAGCACCGCCGTGCCCCGAGCCGCCAGCTCGTCGACGATCCGGATCAGCGCCGCCTTGGCGCGGTGGTCCAGGCCGCGCGTCGGCTCGTCCAGCAGCAGCACCCCCGGCGTCGCGGCGAGCCGGACGGCCAGGACGAGGGCCAGCTTCTGGCCCTCGGAGAGGTCCCGCGGGTGCATGGCGTCGTCGACCCCGGGCGCCAGCAGGTCCAGCAGCTCCCGCGCGGGTCTCGCGCCGGAGGCCGCCGACTCCGCGTCCGCCTGGCCGAGTTCCTGGCGTACGGTCACCCGGCTCAGCAGGTCGGTCGGCGTCTGGGTGACCATCGCGACCAGGTGCCGGACCTCGGCGGCCGGAAGGGTCCCCGGGTCCCGGCCGCCCTCGCCGCCGACCGTCACCGTGCCGGAGCGCCGCGGCCCCGACCCGTGCAGGGCGTGGAGCAGCGAGGACTTGCCGCAGCCGCCGGGTCCCATCAGGGCGGTGACCTCCCCGGCGCGCAGCACCAGGTCCACCTCGTGCACCGCGGGCAGCCCCATGTGCGTCACGGTCAGCCCGTCGGCCCGCAGGGCTTCGCCCCCGCCCGTCGGCGCGGCGGGGCGCACCGGCGCCGGTACCCGCCCGGCCAGCCGGGCCCGCAGCGGGGCCGCGGCCGGGCGCGCCTCCCGGTCCGACAGCGGCAGCGGGGACCAGCCCGCGAGCCGCCCCAGCTCGACCACGGGCGGCGCGACCGTCGACGTACGGAAGACGTCGGCGGGCCGCCCGGACACCACGGTCCCGTCACCGGGCAGGTGGATCACCCGGTCCGCGTACTGCGCGACCCGCTCCAGCCGGTGCTCGCAGAGCAGCACCGTCATCCGCAGGTCGCGCACCAGGCGGGTGACGACCGCCAGCACCTCCTCGGCCGCCGCCGGGTCCAGGGCGGAGGTCGGCTCGTCCAGCACCAGCACCCGGGGGTGCGCGGTCAGGACGGAACCGATGGCCACGCGCTGCTGCTGGCCGCCGGAGAGCTCGTGCAGCGGCCGGTGGCGCAGCCCGGTCAGGTCCAGCAGGGCGAGGGTCTCCTCGATCCGCCCGCGCCGCACCGCCGCGTCCACGGAGAGCTGTCCCATCGCGTAGGCCAGCTCCTCCTCGACGGTGTCGGTGACGAAGCCGTCGAGCGGATCCTGGCCCACCACGCCGACCAGGTCGACGAGTTCGCGCGGTGGATGCTCGGCCGTGTCCCGGCCACCGACGGTCACCCGGCCGTACAGGGTGCCGCCGGTGAAGTGCGGGACCAGTCCGTTGACCGTGCCCAGCAGGGTCGACTTGCCGACGCCGGTGCGCCCGACGACCAGGCACAACTCGCCTTCCTCGACGGTCAGGTTCACGTCCCGCAGCACTGATCGGGGCGCGTCGTCGTACTTCACACTGACGTTCTCGAAGCTGATCACGGGGATTCCTTGGCGGTGCGGACCAACTCTGGGGCTACAGAGGTCGGTTGAGGTAGCTCGGATGGTAACCGACACCCCTGACCGGGAGTACCCGGCAAAACCGACCGCTTCCCGCGCCGAAGGAATCCCCGTGGCCCACCGCTAGAAGGAGGTCCAGGTGAAGGCGACCTCGTCACCCGTCTTGATCTTGAACTGGCAGCCGCCGACCGGGGTGGAGACCCCGTTCACCGAGATGTTCCAGTACGCCGCGCCCCCGCCGGAGACGTTCTTGACGGTGTCCACGGAGAAGTCGTCGAACGACGCGTACCAGGTGCCGTCCCAGCCGAAGTGGCGCTGGCGGGCCGCGTCGTCGAGGGCGGCGGTGGGCGTGGGGACCGGGCTCGGGTTCTGCGCGCCGTTGGTGCCGTCGCACTTGTGGGTGCCGCCGGTCGCGGTCGTCACCTCGTGCCCCTTGGTCAGCACCAGGCCCTTGAAGAGGTTGCCGTCGGGGCCCTGCACGGTGAGCCGCACCAGGACCGGGGCGTTGGTGCGGGCGGCGGTCGTGTGGGCGACGGCCGGAGCGGCGGCCGTCAGTGCCAGCCCGAGGGCGGCGGCGGTGACGGCGGTACGGCGTATGAGCATGCTGCGCATGGCGGGGTGCCTTTCTTCGCGCTGTAGTCCATGACAGTGGAAGCTTTCGGCGTGCCGTGGCAGGTGCTCCGACTCGCGGCCCGCCGCCCCGAGGGGCGGCGGGCCGCACACGGTTGCAGGTCAGCGCCGGATTCGCACCGGCTTCCCCTGGTCACGCACGCATGAAGTTATCGGGGTCATCATAGGGGCACGCCGGGTCAGGGCGAGGGGCTCACCTGCACGGTGGTCAACGCCCCGCCCGAGGCCTCCTTGACCACCGCGATCCGGGTCCCGGTGTCCGGCACCTTCACCCCGACCTGCGGCAGATCGGCGTTCCAGTAACTGCCGTGCCGGTCGTCGAAGACGGACACGCCCGGCCGCGCGGGCACCACCAGCGGCGTCCCCGCCTTGTGCAGCACGATCCGGTCGCTCGGCCGCAGCGAGAAGGTCGCGTCGAAGGTCTGCGCCCGCGCGTTGACGAGCGATCCGTCGGTGAACCGCAGCGCCTCGGGCCGGGCGTCGACCGGCAGCAGCAGGCCCCCGCCGGGGTGGGCCTTGGTGGTGTTGTCGCTGTACGCGGTGTCCCACAGCCAGATCAACACGCCCTGCTGGTAGGGGTAGAACTCCACGGAGTCGTCGCCCTGCCCGAAGTTGTACGGTCCCGTCCTGAGGTACTCGCCGAAGCCGGTGTAGCGCCGGTTCTCCACCACGTAGGCGCGCGGGTGCTGCTCGGTTCCGTAACGGCCCTCGGTGCGCGACCACTTGATCGCCGTCCAGCCGTTCGCCCCCTGCTCCGCGCCGTCGCGCAGCAGCTCGCGGCCGTCCGCGGTGATCCGCAGGTCGTCGAAGGCCACGCCCTTGCCGTGGGTGTTGCTGTCCGAGGTCACCCGCAGCCGCAGCGAGACGCTCCTGCCCGCGAAGGCGCCCAGCGGCACGCCGAGTTCGGCCCAGCCGCCCGAGGTGCCGGAGATCCCCTTGGCGGGGATCGCGGCGCCGCCGATTGTGCCGGGCAGCGCCGCCCAGGTGGTCCCGCCGTCGGTGGAGGCCTCCACGGTCAGGAAGTCGAAGTCCTTCTCCACGTCGTACCAGACCCGGGCGTCGAGCCGGGCGGGCGCGCCCGCCGGGACCCCGGTGAGGTCGACCGTGCGCGTGAGCGTGTTGTCCATGAAGTCGCCGGTGCCGCTCCACCACTGGGCCGCGCCCTCGTAGGGATCGGCCAGCTCGGTACGGGTCACCGAGGGCGGCAGGTGCACCAACAGGGCCTGTGGATCATCGGTGTTGTAGCCGGAGACGCCGAGGACGGCCTTGGTCCTGCGGCCCGCGTCGGCCTCGGTGTACTCGAGCCAGCCCAACTGGAGCTTGCTCCAGGCGTCCAGGTCCCCGGGGAAGGCGCCGGTGGTGCCCCGGCCCTTGCCGAGGTAGGAGGCCGAGGACATCAGCGACCAGAAGTTGACGCTGTTGTCCCCGTCCGAGCTGTACATGTCGGGCAGGCCCAGGTCGTGGCCGAACTCGTGGGCGAAGAGCCCGACCCCGCTGTTCTCGCCGCCGGTCAGGTAGTCGCCCGCCCAGATCCCGGTGTCGCCGACCGGGGTGCCGCCCGCCTTGTTGCCCGCGGGGCCCGCGGTGCCGGCCTGGTCGTAGTACGCGAACCAGCGGTGCGCCCAGACGGCGTCCTTGCCCTGGGCGCCGCCGCCCCAGGTCTGGTCCTTGCCGGCGTGCACGATGACGAGGTGGTCGAGGTAGCCGTCGGGCTCGTTGAAGTTGCCGTCGTGGTCGGCGTCGTAGCGGTCCCACACGTCGTACTCGGCCAGCTCGGCCTTGATCTGGGCCGCCGTGCGCCCCTTGGCGACCTCGCCCCGGTACCAGGCGTCGGTGGCGTCGCGGACCAGGTCCCAGTTGGTGCGGCACTGGCCGGGCTCGGCGCAGTTGTCCGTGCCGTAGCGGGCCTCGTTCCAGGGGAGCTTGACCCAGCCGCTGACCTTGCCGTCCATGTCGTAGCGGCCGGAGGACTGGAGGCCGTAGTAGGAGCGCAGGCTGACCGCGCCGGGGGCGTCGGAGAAGAACTGCTGCTGGTAGGAGGCCTGGCTGAAGTCCTTGCGCCACAGGGTGTGGTTGTCGCTGGCGCCGGGCTTGGGGATGGTGTTGTGCCGGGGGCCGGGCGTGCCGCCGAAGCGCGGCTTGCCCTCGTACTGCGTGGTGGTGTCCACCTGGTCGCCGAACTCGGCCAGGATCACGAACACCTTGTCCTTGCGCTCCTGGGCCAGCTCCACGTAGCGCTTGCCGACCTTGGCGGTGCGCGGGAGGGTGCCGTCCGGCTCGGCCCGCAGGGCTCCGGCCCCGGCGCCGGGGCCCGCCGCGATCTCTTCGAGGGCCTGGCGGCGCAGGGCCTGGCGCTGGAGTTCCAGGGGTGCGGGCGGCGGGGCGGCCGCCTGCTCGGCGGCGGTGATCCGTGGTCCGGGGGCGGGTGGGACCGCGGCGAGCGCGGTGGGGGAGAGCGCGGGGGTGGCGAGGAGGGCGAGGGCTATCGCCGCTCCTGCCGCGACGAGTCTGCGCAACGTGGCTGACCTTTCTGGGAGTTCGGCCGGGGCGCAGGTAATATTTCACATGTCACAGGTCACGCATAGGGGTCGCGTGGTCCCGTTCCCCGCCGCCCGGCGGCCACCCCGCTTGCGCCCTCACCCGCTGCGCAGCGCCACCGCCGCGCAGTGCCCCTCCGGCACCAGGACGTCCGTCAGCGCCCAGTCCGCGAGCCGGGCCGGAACGGGCCCCGAGCCCACGTAGTCGGCCGCCGGGTCCTCCGAGAGGCCCACCCCCAGCCCCTTGAGGTACGCCTCCTTGCGCGTCCAGACCCGGGTGAAGGCCAACGGCCGCTCCGCGGCGGGCAGCACCGCCAGCTCGGCCGCCTCGCGCGGGTGCAGCACGTCCGCCGTCTCGGCGATCGTGCGCGCCGAGGGCACCTCCTCCACGTCCACCCCGACCGGGACGGTCGCGAAGGCCAGCAGGCTCAGCCCGTGGCAGTGCGAGAGCGAGAAGTGCAGCGCCCCGCCGGGCAGTACGGGCCGCCCGTGCGGCTCCTGGCAGTGCGCGCAGGGCGCCCGGTCCACCGTCACCGCCCGCGGGGCGATGCCGAGGTAGGCACCCAGCAGGCGGCGCAGCGCCACATGGGCGCAGACGTACGCGTCACGGTCCGCCGCCCGGACGAACTCGGCGGCCCGGGCCAGCTCCTGCGCGTCCAGCGTGCCGGGCGCGTGCCGGGCGGCGTGCGCCCGGTATCCGGTGGTGTCCACCAACCACAGGTCGGGGCCCGCGGGCAGCAGCGCGGCCCGTGCCGGACCGGGATCCGACAGCCGGGACGGCACCAACAGGCCGACCGAGGGCGGGGATTCGGTGCGGGTCGTCATCATCGTCATCGCTCCTCCTCACACGGACGCGGGGACGGGAGCGGCGGCGGGGAGGGCGGCGCTCTCGGCCGGCTCCCCGGTCTTCGCCGGGGTCCGCAGCGCCATCACCGCGGCGACCGGCGAGACGAAGGCGATCGTCCCGCACACCAGCCAGGTGGTCTGCACCCCGAGCAGCAACGACAGGCTGCTGAAGACCGCGATCGAGATCGGCGCGGTACCGATGCCCGCCAGCGACAGCGTGGACATCGCCGCGCCCATCCGGTCCTCCGGCGCGGACTGCTGGTAAAGGGTCACGATCGCGGGACCGTTGAGCCCGGAGAGCAGACCGACCGCGGCGGCCACGACGGTGAGCGAGAGCACCGACGGCATCAGCGCCATCACCAGGATCCCGGCCGCCAGACCCACGCCGGTCACGACCAGCCGTACGAACATCGAGATGCGGTGGGCCAGTACGGCGCCCGCGGCGCTGGAGCCCAGCGCGCCCACGCTGAAGGCGGCCAGCACCACGCCCACCGCGCCGACGCCCCACCCGCGCTGGTGCACCAGCAGCGGCAGGGCCACCTCGGCGGGCCAGCTGAAGGCCATGTCCAGGCAGAGCGAGGCGATGAACATCCAGCGCAGTCGCGGGTGCCGGGCCAGCAGGCGGAATCCGTCACCGGAGCGCTTGAGCAGCGAGACGCCGGGCTCGCGGACGGGACGGGTGAACCCGTGCGTGACGTGCAGCAGGCAGCCGAGCCAGATCGCCCCGGTGACCGCCCCGACCACCATCGCGACCCACAGCTCGCCGACCGTGATCAGCCAGGCACCGGCCGGCGCGCCCAGGATGGGTGCGACGCGCAGGACCATGGCGTAGAGGGAGTTGGCGCGGGCCAGCTGGTCCCCGCGGGCGAACATCGGCAGCAGCACCCCGGAGGCGGGACCGGCCAGACCGAGCAGGACGCCCTCGATCAGCGCCATCGTCACCAGCGGCCACAGCTGTTGCGCGGTGGCGGTGACCACGGCCCCGGTCGCGAGCAGGACGACCCGGGCGCTGGTGGTGCGCAGCAGGACGAAGCGCGGGCCGAGGGTGTCGGCGACCGCCCCGCCGAAGATCAGCATGAGGGCCCGGGGCACGGTGGCCGCCAGCATCAGGAGGGTGACCGCCCGGGTGCCGCCGAGCTGCACGGCGGTCCAGTTCATCGCGATCAGCAGGGCGAAGCTGCCCAGCTGGACGGCGGCCTGGCCGCCGACCAGGGAGCCGACCCGGCCCCACTGCACGGCGGGGGCGGGGGCGGGTGTGGTGTTCGTATCCATCAGGCACCGCTTCTGTGAGGGGTGGAGGGGAAGGGCGAGGGGGCGGCGGCCGGGGCGCTCCGGCCGCCGCGCAGGGCGAGCGCCACGGCCCGCCGGGCGGCGCGCGCCAGGGCTCCGGGCCGGGGCGCGCGGTCGTACGTACGGACCTCCAGGCGGCCGCCGAGATGGCCGAGGCCCGCTTCGGCCAGGGCC